>CAIZNF010000444.1 GCA_903934275.1 uncultured Nitrosomonadales bacterium | reverse complement strand
GTATATGTGGGTGCCGTGATGGTGTTGTTCCTTTTTGTGGTAATGATGCTGGACATCAATCTGGCTCAATTGCGCAAGGACTTCTGGCGCTGGCTACCATTTGGCGCGGCATTGGCCGGTCTGATGGCGTACGAGATGATCTGGGTGCTGGGTTCTTACGAAACCCCCGGCGGCAAGACAGCTATCAAGCACGCGGCCGATTACAGCAACACCAAGGAACTGGGCCGTTTGATTTACACCGATTACGTTTATCCGTTTGAGATTGCCGCAGTGATTCTGCTGGTGGCAATGGTGGCCGCAATCGCTTTGACTATGCGCCGCCGCAAAGATGCTAAATCGCAGGTGGTATCCGAACAGGTTGCAACCAAAAAGTCGGATCGCTTGCGCATTGTGAAGATGCAGAGTGAAAGTAAAGAATGAGTAGATCGGGCTTCAGCCCGACTATAGCTGGTGCGTCGGGCTGAAGCCCGACCTACAAAGTCAACAAGGGGGCGAAAAAAGTGTTAACACTGTCACATTATCTGGTGCTGAGCGCCATACTGTTTGCCATCAGCGTGGTCGGCATTTTTTTGAACCGCAAAAATTTGATCGTGCTACTGATGGCGATTGAAATGATGCTGCTGGCAGTCAACACCAACTTTGTGGCGTTCTCGCATTATTTGAACGATGCCGCCGGACAAATTTTTGTATTCTTCATTATGACCGTGGCCGCTGCCGAAGCAGCCATCGGCTTGGCGATATTGGTGGTACTGTTCCGCAATTTGAACACCATCAACGTCGAAGATCTCGACAGCCTGAAAGGTTGATTGGTAGCTTGTAGCTCGTAGCAGAAGCTGTTTGGCTACTCGCTACCAGCTAAGTTTATTATTGAAGGTTTCGATATGAGTATGCAAAATCTGTATCTGCTGGTACCACTGGCTCCGCTAGTTGGAGCGATTATCGTCGGCCTGTTCGGCAAGTGCCTGGGGCGCGCTTGGTCGCATCGCATCACCATCGCACTGGTGGCGGTTTCATTTTTTGCATCGCTGGCAATTTTCAATGATGTGCAGGCAGGCAATAAATTTAATGGACCGGTTTACACTTGGCTGACTTCCGGAGACACCAGCTTTCAAGTGGGTTTTCTGATCGATAAGCTCACCGTCGCCATGATGCTGGTGGTGACTTTCGTTTCATTGATGGTGCATATCTACACCATCGGCTATATGCAGGAAGACCCCGGCTATCAGCGTTTCTTCAGCTATATCTCGCTGTTCACTTTTTCCATGCTGATGCTGGTGATGGCCAACAACTTTTTGCAGTTGTTTTTCGGCTGGGAAGCGGTGGGGCTGGTTTCCTATCTGCTGATTGGCTTCTGGTATAACAAGGAAACGGCAATCTACGCCAACCTCAAGGCTTTTTTGGTAAATCGTGTAGGCGATTTCGGTTTCCTACTTGGAATCGCTTTGGTGCTGGTGGTGTTTGGTACGCTGCAATATGATGCCGTGTTTGCCAATGCTGCCAGCCATGCAAAAGACATCGCGCCGATTCCCTGCGTTTCTTGGAACCTGATGACTGCGATCTGCATCCTGTTGTTCATCGGCGCAATGGGAAAATCGGCACAGTTTCCGTTGCATGTCTGGCTGCCCGATTCGATGGAAGGCCCGACACCGATCTCCGCGTTGATCCACGCCGCGACTATGGTGACTGCCGGTATCTTCATGGTGGCGCGCATGTCTCCACTGTTCGAGCTGTCTGAAACGGCTTTATCCTTCGTCATGGTCATCGGCGCGATTACCGCGCTGTTCATGGGCTTTCTCGGTATCATCCAGAACGACATCAAGCGCGTGGTGGCCTATTCCACGTTGTCGCAACTCGGCTACATGACCGTGGCGCTCGGCGCATCGGCTTATTCGGTGGCAATCTTCCACCTGATGACCCACGCGTTCTTCAAGGCGTTGCTGTTCCTTGCCGCCGGCAGCGTGATCATCGCCATGCACCACAATCAGGATATCCGCTACATGGGTGGGCTGAGAAAATATATGCCGATCACCTGGATCACTTCGCTGATCGGTTCGCTGGCGCTGATCGGTACGCCGTTCTTTTCCGGCTTCTACTCCAAGGACAGTATCATCGAAGCGGTTGCGCTGTCGCCTCTGCCCGGCTCAGGCTTTGCCTATTTCGCCGTGGTGGCCGGAGTGTTTGTCACCGCCTTCTACTCGTTCCGTATGTACTTTCTGGTATTTCACGGCAAGGAACGCT
>CAIZNF010000443.1 GCA_903934275.1 uncultured Nitrosomonadales bacterium | reverse complement strand
GACCGATGGAGGGTTGGAGGTCTTGAATGCCCTGACCCATGCAGAGGCACTGGCTGGCTCACAGGTTGACCCAGCGGATGCAATCGTTCAGTTAGGTGAAGGCTGGGTTGCCGAAGAGGCTCTGGCGATTGCGGTGTATTGCTGCCTACGCGCCCGCACGCTGGAGGAGGCATTGATACTGGCAGTCAACCACGATGGCGATTCGGACAGTACGGGGAGTGTTACGGGCAACTTGATGGGCGCATGGCGAGGTGTGGATGCGATACCGAAGCGGTGGTTGGAGCGGCTGGAGTTGCGGGATGTGATTACAGCGATTGCCGATGACTTGCACCACGGTGCGAGTGAAGAGCTATCCCCACACGGTGGCACACCAGAATCGGAAAGGGTTCTGGTAAGATACCCCGGCTGGTGAGGGTGGCATCGTTAGGGTAGCAAGCACTGATTGAGTATAACTTTTGGTATAACTGCCAGTTGCTCTAACATAAAAACCTAGCAACCACGGGCATTGCAATCATCATTGTGAATCCCACCCTCCCGCCATTATATTGAGCATTCATGCGGCTTACAGCGTGATTCGCCTACATCGTTCTTACCGCTGTTCTTACCGCGTTACATTGCTTAACCTGAAAACCCGACACTTGATCGGGCATTCGGCATTCTTTCTTTTGCAATATGCACCAATGCTTTTAGGGAGCCACCTTGGGGCGGATGGGAAACATGGCAGGATGAGCGGGAAAGGAGCAGCGCAGCGCGACCACGCGCAGCCTGACAGGCTGGGGGGGCGGGGGCAATCAAACGAAGCGCGCAGCGACCAAGCCTGACTTTGACTCTCAGGGTGGTGTGCGGCAATGAAAAATCCGGTGCCGGGGGTTTTGTCCGGCATAGATTTTTTGTTGACGCGCACGACCCGCAAACGGCAGCGGTGGCGTGACGGTGAAGGCGCTTTTGGTTCATGCCTGCGCCGTGACGTTGCCGCGATAAATAAAATGCACTTCTGCTACTAATAAACCGGCGCAGCCGACCAAGCAGCAAAAGGCGAAGGGGCGACGAATCATCAGCCCCGTTTTGCTGCCCCTCACCGCAGGTGATGGACGTTGACTTTGACTTGTGTGGCGGTATTTACCCGAAGGGCGCAAGACATAACGGCCTCTTATGCGAACCCGATGGGCGGGCGGTTTCATGCCCGGCGCGTGCGCTTTGCATAAGATGCCGTTATGTTGGATGCCGCCACACACAACAACCGGCGCAGCCGACAACGCCTTGCCAGAGCGCTGTGAGGGTGCGGCACGTTCAGGCAACCACAACCCCAGCAGCCTGCGAACGGCGAGCTCTTGATGGCGTAGCGGTCTCATGCGAAGCCATGAAGCGCGACGGCGTGAAGCGGCTGCGGCAACGGAGACGACACACTTGGCAACGGAGCTAAAGCAGAGGGCAGGTTCATCGCCTTCTGCGCTCTGTTCGATGCTACTGCGATAGCGATGGCGCGGCGGTTGCTGGGTTTATGGCAAGCGCCGTGACTGAACGGGTTAGATGTGGTTGTCGCTCATCGCCGGTCAGTCAGCTTGCTTGCGAAGCCAAGACGTGAGCCTGTCGGTCAGTTTTAAGCCAAATGTTTCGGCTTCGGGCGGGGTGAAATCAGGTATGACGGCTGCATCCATTTCTTTTTCCGATTCTACAGTGGCAACTTCTTGTGGCGGTTCTTTGCCAGAGGATTTATTCACCATATCCCAATAGGCTTCGGTGAGGGTTTTGCTGGAAGTAATAATCATGATTTCCCCCATTGCATTAAGGCGCACCTACCGCCTATGGCCAAATTTTTTATTCAGGTATGTTTCATATTCTGAATCGTGAAGATGGCAGGTGATGCAGGTATAACCGCGTTCTTCCCGGTCACGATTCCACTGGCGGTGCTGTCGGTAATTGATAAGAGGGCGCTGGATAGCCTCGCTGCAATTGCGCAGCAGTGTATGTAATTTTTGGATGACATTTTTCATGTTAATTATCCTTTGTCTTCTGCCGAATCATTATTAAGGCGAGTGCTAGCCGACATATCTACTTGAGCCTTTTGTTTGTTTGAAACTAGAGCTAATACCCACGCCACTGAAACGGAAAGCGCGGCGAAATCCTTTGCTTTCTGCTTCAGAAACTGTTGACGCATAACATTCGCCCTTTGAGATAATTATCCTAGTGCGATCATACTGTTGGTCAAAAGGAAGATGATAGATTTTTTCACCTGTTGTTTGGTTAATATTGCATTTAATCATTGGGTATTTTTTGTCTAAATGAAATTATTCTTTCATTGTTATCCCTAGGCATTCTGCGGCGTTACGAGCGACATCGCTTAGGCTT
>CAIZNF010000442.1 GCA_903934275.1 uncultured Nitrosomonadales bacterium | reverse complement strand
CCAAATGGGATCAATCGCAATCTTCCCCGTCATTTGATTTTCTGATAAGCCGAGCATGGTTTGTGCAGCAGCATTGGAGATTAAGATGCTTGAATCCGCAGCATGAACGATCAGCCCGACTCGAATGTTAAGCACCAGAGAGCGATATTTTTCTTCGCTGATGGCCGTTACTTTTCTCTCTTCGGCGATGGTATCCAACATCTGATACAGGTGCCGTGCAAGCATGCCAATTTCATCCGCACGCTCACCACTCTTACGTTGGAAGGCGACTCCCTGAGCGCTGTTAGTGGCGACTTCTACCAAATCATTTAACCCAGCGGTCATGCGGCGTGCCAATTTGGAGGCGATAATGACAGTTGCCAATAGCAATGTTAGGGTAACGCCAAGAAGGGAGGCAGCTATTTCACGCAAATTGGCATTCACCGTATCACGCGACCATCCGACCCGCACCCAGCCAATTTGACGACTACCTGCAAAAATCGGCACGGCCACGTCGACTAAATCTTCTGTATCAATCAGAAGTTGATGCTCACCTGTGGCGCCCAGCAAACGTTGACTGATTACATCGTCAAATAACTGGCCGATATATTCCGGCTTGGTCGAAGCCAGCACTTCCCCTTCGTTTGAAAGTACGATAACCCATTTCATGTCGGCAACTTCCGAGGCTCCCATGACCACTTCCTGCAAGCCAACCACATCGTTGGCCAATACCCAAGACTTGCTGCTGACGGAAATAGAGTGCGCTAGGTCGAAAGCCTTTTGAGTGCTCTGGGCATATTGCACATTGCGCTGGTAAGCGAACAGGATAAGGCCTGCCACAAGAATAGTCAGCAGTACAGCTAGAGAAAACGACCATGCTATCTGCCGCCGTATGGATTTACTCCATGCAAAGTGCAGAGCGGTCAGTAAATGTCGAATCGGATTCATAAGGGATATTTGCTCAATATTCTATTTCACGTACAGATTTAGAGAACTTTTCCAGGAACTCTTGCACAGGGCGATAGGTTTCATCTGTGGCCGCCTCAAAACGGGAAATCGGCAGCTTTGCCAGCATTGCTTTACCTTGGGCATTATTCTGCAAGCCAAATAGCAGTTTTGCAAACTTGTCAGCAAGCGGTGCGGGAATATCAGCACGCACGACCCAGCCATTGTTCAGCAATGGCTCAGTTTGCCACTTCACAACCAACTGGCTCGCTACATCGGGATGTTCGGCGGCATAAGTTTTCCAAGGTACAGGCCAGGTGGCACCTGCGGCTACGTGGCCGCGATACACGTTTTCAATGGAAGACTCCTGCGAGCCAACAAAGCGATTCTCGATATCACGATTCACATCAATGCCGTGTGTATGCAAATAATATTGCGGCATCATGCACGCCGCCAACGCTGTAGCCGAGGGGTAGGACACCGCCTTGCCCTTAAGATCACTCACCGCATTGATGCCGCTATCACGGCGCACCAAAATAATGCCGCGAAACACCTCATCGTCTCCCATCTTGCCAAAGATGCGGTAGCCGTGTTTAAGCGATTGTATTGTTTGGTAGGGGTTGGGCATGGCAAAAGCAAAATGCCCCGCATACAGCTTTTTTTCGAACTCTTCGTAGTTGCGCGAGGCTTCCAATTTGAATTTTGCATCAGGCATCGCGCTATTCATGTAATCCACAATCGGCCCATAATTTTCCATCAGGCGCTGCGGATTGTGTAAAGGATGGATGCCGACAATATATTCAGTCTTCAGCATCCGATGCTGCGAGCCTTGGCTGGGCTGGTAAGTTTTTTCTTCTGATTTGTCGCAGGCAATCAGCAGCAAGGACATGAGCAACATCGCCCCCCACTTCAAACTTTTAAATAGAGAACTGGTCATGGCATTTTCTCCTTGTTCTGACTTATCTTATGTTCTGACTTAATCTTAGGTGAGCTTCCCACCGTTTCTAGTAGCATGCTATTTTCTGAAAAAAACTTACGTGCGTCGTCGTAGGTGGCATCACTTGCCGCCTCGAATTTTGAGCAACTCATGTTAGACAACACGGTACGTCCCTCGGCGGTTTCATGCAAGCCGAGCAGTAACTTGCCGATACGCTCCGTCAATTCCTTGGGAACATCATTGCGTGCAACGATGGCCTGATCAATCAGCGGCTCTGTCTTCCATTTTACTTCCAGTTCTGCAGCTTCTTTGGGGTGAGTTTTCTGAAAAGCTTTCCAGCTGAACTCCCGAGCAGTCCCCGCCGCTGTTTTACCTGAATATACATGCATAATCGACTGATCATGCGAGCCTACATAAAGACTCTCGATGTCGCGATTAACATCGAGGCCACTCTGCATAAAAAATTGTTTAGGCAGAATGGTGGCGGCCACACCCGTTGGGCTCGGATAGCTTACTTTTTTACCTTTCAGGTCATTCACACGGGCGATGCCGCTATCGCGCCGCACCAGAATAATCCCGTAAAACTGGGCGTCATCCCCTTTTTTTATGATGACATGGTAATTATAGTCATTGGCTTTGATGACCTGTAGCGCGTTGCCCAGTGCGAAATCATAAGCTCTGCCACTCAGGCCAGTTTCCAATTCAGCATGATTCCTAGGGGCGACAAGGGTCAACTTTGCACTTTCAAGATGGGCGTTGAGATAATCGACTAGCGGACCGTAAGCTTCTGCAACGCGCACCTGACTGCCTTCAGGCACGGCTGCAATCTGATATTGAAGCATTGCGGGTACAGGCTTCGAGCTCACAGTGCTCACCTTAGGCTGATAAGTATTCTCATCCGATTTGCCGCAAGCGCTTGCCAGCAGTAGCATCACCAGTAGCCCTCCCCACCGGGTGGGGCTTGAAAAATAATTAAGCATAATTTCCCTTTATCAAGCTGTAGGAGACTTCATTTCTCATCCTGAACTGCTGGTTCCCAGCACGTATAGCTACTCCGCCAAATAATCTTATCTCTGTCATTCTCTCGGTATCTAAAACTATTCGTGCCCACAAACCCGATTGCGTCCGCCATCTTTGGCGGCGTAAAGCGCGGTATCAGCCACGGACACTAACATTTTTTCGCTATTCGCATCTGCGGGAAAACGGGCCGCACCGATGCTTACGGTGATGGCAATAGTTTTCCCATTTCCGATATCGAAGGATGCCGCCTCGACTGCTGCGCGCAAGCGTTCGCCAAATTCTACTGCAGTATCGGTTTCAGGCAGAATTACGGTGATTTCTTCACCGCCGTAGCGACATACCCGATCTATGGTTCTGGCGTGTCTGCTGAGCAAACTGCTCAAGCCACGCAAAATCGCATCACCCGCCTGATGTCCGTAGACATCATTAACCTGTTTAAAATGGTCAATGTCTATCATGAGCAAAGAGAGCGGTCGGGAGTAGCGACGTGCCCGTTCAACTTCCGCTTCTAGTAGCGTATCGAAAGTTCGACGGTTGTACATACCGGTGAGGCCATCATGGCTGGCGATTTGTTCTAGCACCTCGGTGTCGCTTTCGATGCGACGCCCAACCCGCCCCACCTGCCAGTAAAAGAAGCTGAGCAATAAAATACCGACAATCAAGGCGGTGCGACTGCCAACATAAACTGTATTCAGTGCGGCATCTTCCTCACGTGACACATCCGTGATTAACACCATATGCGCCACATCGTGCCCACTTGCGTCTTGTAATGGCAAAAATGCCATCCGGTAGGGCGTGTTACCTTGTGATACTTCAAATATGGCGTTTGTGTTTTTCAGGTTTCCGCTGGCAAGACGCTCGGCCAGCATGGCTGGCACGGCT
>CAIZNF010000441.1 GCA_903934275.1 uncultured Nitrosomonadales bacterium | reverse complement strand
TGGGATGATGCCTCTGCCGCCCTCGGCAAATGGGATCCTGCGGTTGAAACTGAGAACGCCAACAAGGCAGCCGCTGACCCCTCAATTATCGCCTACTTGGGCACCTTCAACTCTGGCGCTGCCAAGCTCTCCATTCCGATCTTGAACAATGCCGGCCCGTTGACCATGATCTCCCCGGCCAACACCAACCCTGGCTTGACCAAGGCTGACAAAGATCTTCCTGGCGTTACCGATTCCTACTATCCCACCGGCACCCGCTCATATTCCCGCGTTGTAGCCGCTGATGATATCCAGGGCAAAGTTGCCGCCAATTTCGTGAAGTCCCTCGGCGCTACCACCGTTTACATCCTCGATGATCAGGAACTCTACGGTAAGGGTGTTGCTGATGTGTTCGAAGCCACCGCCAAGGAAATTGGTTTGACAGTTGTCGGTCACGAAGGTATTGATCCCAAAGCCGCTGACTACAAAGCTTTGATGACCAAGATCTCCACCAGCAATGCCGGTGGTCCCCCGGACGCCATCTACGTTGGTATGGTTGTTGATAACAATGCTTCTCAGCTTTTGAAAGACAAAGTTGCGATCATGGGCGACAACGAAACCGTCAAGTATGCCGGTCCCGATGGTATCCAGACCCAGGCTTTCATTGATGGCGCTGGCGCTGATGTTGCTGAAGGCGCTTATGCTTCCGTAGCTGGCGTAGCCCTCGACAAACTGCCCCCCGCTGGTTTGCAATTCGTTAAAGATTACACCGCCAAATTCGGCGCTTTGACCGAACCCTACGCTGTGTACGGTTATGAGACCATGAACGTCGCCCTCAAGGCGATCGAAGATGTCTGCGCCGCTGGTGGCAATCCCACCGACCGCGCCGCGATCAACAAAGCCGTATTCGCGATCAAGAACTTTGACGGCGCCCTCGGCACCTGGTCCTTCGATGCGAATGGCGATGCCAGCTTGACCGATATGACCTTCTATCAGGTTCAGAACGGCGCTTACGTAGCCGTTGGTACCTTCAAGTAATAAGATCAAAAACTCGCAAGTCGGGGGCGGCAATAAAATGCCGCCCCCCATCCTTTTTGAAGAGATGTAAAAGAGGAGTGCCATGGAAACCACCAGAAAAAAGTTCAACTGGAGGCGATTCGCCATCGCCACGCTCGTTCTTTATATTGTTTTCCTGATCGGTCCGATTGTGGGGTTGGATATTCCCGTAGTGTACGCTGCAATTAAAGCCAACCCGCTTCAACTGGTTCAATTTCTAATTATTGGTATATCCAACGGCGCCATCATCGCCATTATTGCGCTGGGATATACGATGGTATACGGCATCATCGAGCTGATCAACTTCGCTCATGGTGATGTTTACATGATCGGCGTTTTCACATCATTGACCGTTCTTTCGGTAACAGGGACGTTGGAAAGTAAAGATCCTGTCACGATCACCCTTGGACTTATCCTTGCGCTGGTTATTGCCATTGTTTTTTGCGCCATCCTCAATGCGACCATTGAAAGACTCGCCTACCGGCGGCTTAGAAATGCGCCCCGTCTGGCTCCATTGATCTCTGCGATTGGTATGTCATTCATTATTGAAAATATTGGGCTTATGTGGGCGGCACAAGCATGGCTGGTTCCTTCTTTTGGAACGACCGGCGGCGCTTCTCAAAAAGTTTTCCCTGACATGCTCGGCATTCTTTTTACCAGTCTCGGTTGGGATATTAATCTGCTTGCATCCTCTGGATTGGCTCTTCGATTAACAATTAAAGACCTGCTAGTCATCGTTTTAGCGGTCATCCTCATGACTGCTTTGTATCTTTTCGTTCAAAAAACTAAATTAGGCAAAGCCATGCGTGCCACCGCTCAAAACCGCGATGCGGCCAAAATGCTCGGCATCGACATTGACTGGGTCATTACGGCGACGTTCCTGATCGGCGGCGGTCTCGCCGGCGCAGCAGGCCTGATGGCAGGTTTGTATAACAACACAGCCTGGTGGTTCATGGGTTTCCGCGCAGGCCTGCAATCCTTCACCGCGGCAGTGCTTGGCGGTATCGGGAACATCACCGGTGGAATGTTGGGCGGTTTCCTGATCGGGTTACTGGCCTCATTCAGTGACGGCTACCTGAACGCCCGCTGGACAAACGCGTTGGTTTTCGCAACCCTTGTTCTTATCCTATTATTCCGTCCCACCGGCTTGCTCGGTGAGCAGACGGGGCAAAAAGCCTAAGAGGTGCATCCATGAAAATTATGAGGTCGGGTATCACCTTCGGTATTGTTGCCGGTTTGCTTACTTTCCTTTTCGGGGGCTGGTCTGTCGCCGTAATCGGTTCTTTGATGGGCGTTGGTCTTGGTATGGGACTTGGCGGAAAACTGGAACGCAAAGATCCCCTCAAAATTGCAAAAGATGTTTTGCCAACAGCATTAACGGCTGGTGCAATTCTTGTGATTTTGAGCTTATAT
>CAIZNF010000440.1 GCA_903934275.1 uncultured Nitrosomonadales bacterium | reverse complement strand
GAACCCAAAATTCATAAAGGTATTTCGTTCAAGCGCAGATGCGTTAATTCCTACCCTCGGTTTTATCATAATTGCGGTCTGGTTTATTCTGGGTAGTTCATACAGCGGGCTGTACCTCGTATTCATTATGCTTTGGGGCTTTCTTTCTACATCAGTTGTAAGTCACGTCAAGATGGGGCAACGGTTTAATCGAACCACTTCGCGTTTGTTCATCATGGCTCCAATCGTTGCTGCAATTGTTGGCTCATTTGGTTATGGTGAAGGCCAACAGTTGCTTGCAGCAAGAGATATACGTTGGGAGGTTACTGTCGCAGATGGCGATAAAAAAACCACCTATCAAGTCGCTGGTGTTCGGAGGTTTGATTCCGTCGTGATCGTAGTGGATTTGCAGAAACAAGTCGTGCTTTATCCTGCATCTAGCGTTGTGTCAGCGAAACATGTGGCGGCTCATGATTTTGGCGTGCTCAATGGATGCCGATGGTTTGGAGTTCTTTGCACCGTTGGGTCGCAGCCTGAAAACAAGCCCGAAGCAAAGACATCTAATACCTCAACCCATAAAACACCAGTAAGTGTACCTCCATGAGTAAGCACATCAAATTTCACAAGAGCCATAAATCATGCCCTACGTAAACATCAAGATCACCGAAGAAGGCGTCACCCCCGAGCAGAAAGCGAAGCTCATCGAGGGCGTCACCAACCTGCTCAAGGAGGTTCTCGGCAAGAACCCGGCGACGACGATGGTCGTCATTGATGAGGTGCCCACGGACAACTGGGGTGTGGCCGGTGAGCAGGTTTCAGCGCGCAGGAAGCGCGGCCTGTAGCGCTACGAAAGCTGATTATTTTCGTCATTCCGGCGAAGGCCGGAATCCAGTAGCTTCAATACGCTGGACACCGGCCTTCGCCGGTGCGACGGATTTTTTAAGGCGCATGACAGATTGTGAGCCATACGGAATTGGAATTTTCTTTAACATCAAACGCAACCGCATAATCCCCATGTACATCCCCAAACATTTCGAACAGCCACAAATCGAGAACATGCACGAGTTGATGCGCGCGTGGCCGCTGGCGACGCTGGTCACGCTGTCTTCCGGCGGGCTGGCTGCGAACCACATCCCGCTGCACCTCACGTGTGCGCCCGCACCGTTCGGCACGCTGCGCTGCCATGTGGCGCGCGCCAACCCGCTGTGGCGCGATTTTTCGCAAAAAGTTGAGGTGCTGGCAATATTTCACGGCCCGGATGTCTACATCACGCCGTCCTGGTATGTGACGAAGCAGGAAACCGGCAAGGTCGCACCCACTTGGAATTACGCCGTCGTCCACGCCTACGGCACGTTACGCGCCATCGATGATGCGGCTTGGGTGCGCGAACATCTCGAAACCCTCACCGATCACCATGAGGCGCACTTTCCAAAGCCGTGGGCGGTGTCGGACGCGCCCCGCGAGTTCATCGAGGAGACGATCAAGGCGATTGTCGGGATCGAGATCGTCATCACCCGGTTATCGGGCAAATGGAAGGTTAGCCAAAATCAGCCCGCGCAAAATCAGGCTGGTGTAATCGAAGGCTTGGGCTGTTGCGGGCATCGCGGTGCGGCGAACATGGCGGCGCTGGTTGAAGCTACCGCGAGAGGCAAATGTTAAAAATAGCTGTGCGAATTGGGGTAAAACACTACATCTTTTTCATATCGCCCCGGTTTGCTTTTTTCAACCTTTCAAGTTCGGAGCGAACTTCAACAAGCTCTTCATTGGTGGCGCGCAAGCGCTGAGCTATCACCTCGGCAAAAAGCTTGTACAAAACGGACACGAAAAGCGCCTGTTCAAGAGGCTCTGCAATTTCGCTCATGAATGAGGCATCTATGGCGAGGCAAACTGTGTGTCCAATTGACTCGACGGATGCGGAGCGCGCTTTGCCATCAATGGCTGAAATTTCACCAAAAGTGCTGCCGACCTGATCAATCCTGGTAATTTCTTTTTCGTTCTTTACAATTTTTACAGCGCCGGAAAACAAAATATAAACCCAGCTGTCGAAGGACCTTTCTTTGGTAACAATCTCACCGTCCTCGAACGTCCTCAGTTTGCTGAGGCACAGGATATGCTTGATATATTTCTCGCCAACGGAACCGAGGAAAGGGAGGCTTTGCAGCTTTTCCAAGAGAAATTCATTGCCTTCCAGATAGGGTGATTCCTGCATAGGTCAAATCCTCCGTCTTGTAAAATAACCGGGGTGAAAATTGGCTGGCATCGCCAAAGCACCGATAGCTTGCGTTGTAAATAATCGTAGGTGCGTTCTACACACCCTACGTTATTCCATTTCCATATTCCAGTCCCATTTAAAATACGACAATCCGTAGGTCGTGCTGCGCCCGACAGCTCGATCCGAGCGGACATAGCCCACCCTACGAAAATTCATCGCGGCCTGGAGACCGCCCATACATGGCGTTCAACCATTTTATAGTTCGGGATATTTTGAAAAAATGCCCGTTAGAATTGAAATGGGTGAATTACAGCTTGATGAAATGCTCGCGGTAGTGGCGCAACTCTTGAATGGACTCGTAGATATCGGCCAGTGCCTCATGCTTGCCATGTTTTTTCATGCCCTGCACAACCTCAGGTTTCCAGCGTTTCGCAAGCTCCTTGAGAGTGCTCACGTCGAGATTGCGGTAGTGGAAGTAAGCCTCAAACTTGGGCATCCAGCGCGCCAGGAAGCGCCGGTCCTGACAAATGGAGTTGCCGCACATCGGCGAGATGTTGATCGGCACATACTCCTTGAGGAACTCGATCATTTGCAACTCCGCTGTAGCTTCGTCCAATATGGAGGCCTTCACTTTATCGATCAACCCGGATTTGCCATGAGTGGATTTGTTCCATGCGTCCATGCAGTCCAGCGCGCTATCCGGTTGATGCACCACCAGCACCGGAGCTTCGCTGACGACCTCCAGATTGCTGTCGGTGATGACAATGGCTAGCTCGATTATCCGGTCGGTGTCCGGGTTAAGGCCGGTCATTTCCACATCTAACCAGATAAGGTTGTTTTGATTTTGTGCCATAATTCGCGCGCCTTAACATAATCTGCAAGGTGCGTATTGTGGCATAAGTGCGCCATTCACGAAAACCGAATTCACATCCCATGACCGCGACACAATTTACCTTTATTTTCAGTGTCATGCTTTTGCTGACCTCGCTTGCCAAATTATGGCTGGCGCGCCGCCACCTGGCGTACATCGCCGCTCATCGCGCCGCAGTGCCTGAGGCATTCCGCGAGCAAATACAACTAACCGACCATCAAAAAGCTGCTGACTACACCTCGGCAAAAACGCGTTTTGCCATGCTTGGCGTGCTGTTTGATGCCGCGCTATTGCTGGCTTTTACGCTGGCGGGCGGCATTCAGTTCATTGCGGGTTTCTGCAATGTCTGGTTCATCTCGCCGCTCACGCAGGGCATGGCGACCATCGTTGCGGTGCTGCTGCTTTCATCGCTGCTGGAGACACCGTTCAGCCTGTACCGCACCTTTGTCATCGAGGCGCGTTTCGGTTTCAACAAAATGACTCTGACGCTCTATCTAACCGATGCGCTGAAGAGCGTGCTGCTTGGCGCAGCTCTCGGGCTACCGCTGCTATTCGGCGTGCTGTGGCTGATGGGGCGCATGGGCACCTACTGGTGGCTTTATGTATGGCTGGCATGGATGGTGTTTAACCTGCTCATCCTGTTTATCTACCCGTCGTACATCGCGCCGCTGTTCAATAAATTCACGCCGCTACAAGACGAAGCGATGAAAGCGCGCATCGAAGCATTGCTCGACAAATGCGGCTTTACCGCGCAGGGGCTGTTCGTGATGGATGGCTCAAAACGCAGCGCGCACGGCAACGCCTACTTTACCGGCTTCGGCAAAACCAAGCGCATCGTATTTTTCGATACACTGCTGGGGCGCTTGAGCGGCAACGAAGTCGAAGCGGTGCTGGCGCATGAGCTTGGCCACTTCAAGCGCCATCATGTGATGAAGCGCATCGTGGCGACCTTTGCCATGAGCTTGGGATTCCTGTGGCTGCTCGGGCAATTGATGCAGACCGCATGGTTCTATCAGGGTTTGGGGGTCAATACTCCTTCCACGGCTCTCGCGCTGCTGCTGTTTTTCATGATCCTGCCGATATTCAGTTTCCTGTTGAATCCGCTGCTGTCGGCCTACTCGCGCAAACATGAGTTCGAGGCAGACGCTTATGCCGCCAGGCAAACTGCCGCGACGGATTTGGCGAACGCGCTGGTGAAGCTGTATCAGGATAATGCCGCCACGCTTACCCCGGATCCACTATATTCCGCGTTCTACGATTCGCACCCGCCCGCAGCGTTGCGCATCGCCCGCCTTAAAACCCAGTGAGGGGCCGACCATGAAACTGATAATCGCATTAATCATGTTGTGTGCGGCAACGGCGACATCGGCCAACCCTTTCCCGAACGGCAACGCGCAGGCCGGGCAAAAATTATTCAAGCAATACAACCGTTGCCATGCGGCAATGCTGGGAGGTGATAACAGCGCGATATTCGCCCACGCGGATCACAAAGCGCACAACGCAACCGAACTCGTCAGGCAAATGGAAGCCTGTAACGGCAATATCGGCAAGGCTTACGCCGCAGGACAAGCAGCATCTCGGCGCGTATCCCAACCGTTATTACAGCCTGAAATAATGGGAGTTGTTATAAACGGCGTTTGCGATCTGACCAATGGTGAAAGCACCAACCACACCGCCCGCCGCTTGCCGGAAAACGATTTCATCTGCGCCGCGAAAGCGGACGCGCTGTTCAAGCTTTGAGCGAAATTCTGCACGGACAAGTCATCGCCGCATTTGGCCGCCAGTATCTGGTGCGCCTTGCGGACGACAGTGAGCTGACCTGCCTGACACGCGGAAAAAAAAGCGAGGTGGTGTGCGGCGATAGGGTGGAAATCCGGCGCACCGAAAAACCTTCTGCCGAGTCCACGACAGTTGCACAGGGAGTCATCGAACGCATCGAGCCGCGCCGCTCGCTGCTGCACCGCTCCGATGCGTTCCGCGAAAAATTGATTGCCGCGAACGTCACACAAATCATCGTGGTGGTGGCCGCCGAACCCTCGTTCGACGACGGCCTGCTGGCGCGTTGCCTGGTTGCGGCACACGACCAAAGGCTGGACGCGCTGATCGTGCTGAATAAATGCGACCTGACCGATGCCGCAGCAGCCGCACACAAACGGCTCAAACCCTATAGCGCCATCGGCTACCGGGTGCTGGAACTCAGCGCAAAACAGGATGTAACGCAACTGCGGCCGCTGCTACAAAGCCACACCAGCGTACTGGTCGGACAATCCGGCATGGGTAAATCTACCCTGATCAACTCGCTGTTGCCCGATGCTAGGGCTGCCACGCGCGAAATTTCAGCCGCGCTGGATTCCGGCAAACACACCACCACTCATGGGCGCTTGTACCGGATAGACGAATGTAGCAGCCTGATCGATTGCCCCGGCGTGCAGGCGTTCGGCCTGCATCACCTGAGCTTTGGCGGGATAGAAGAAGGGTTTGTGGAGTTTGCAAAGTATCGCGGTAAGTGCCGTTTTAACGACTGCCGCCACCGGCATGAGCCGGGCTGCGCATTGCGTATGGCCGCTGAAACAGGGGAAATCGATGCGCGCAGGCTGGAGTTATTTCAGCAGATTGCCGGAAAGTAGGCTAGCGCTGTTAGACCTCCTATGTCGTGCAGAACACGTCGCGCATCATCCCAATCAGTTTGAGTGTGCGTAAATCGTCAATGCGGTAGAACACACGGTTCGCATCCTTGCGCGTAGCCAATACACCCTTGTCGCGCAAAATCGCCAAGTGCTGCGAGATGTTGCTCTGCGATGTGCCGACTTGCTCCACGATGTCCTGCACGCTGACTTCCTGATCGCCCAGCACACACAAAATCTTCAAGCGCAGCGGATGCGCTATCGCCTTGATGGCTTGTGCGGCCTGTTGAATATCTTCTTCCCTGTTGATTAATTTGCTTGCCATATCTACTCCCGAATTATCCCACCGAGCCGCGCACCACAAGGGGTGAATTCGGCTAAAATGAAACCCCACAAAATCATTAACTGCTAATATTCTACATCAATGGACACCACGCCTGTTTTGCTGCTTATTCTGGACGGCTTCGGTTATCGCGAAGATGCCGATTACAACGCTGTTTTGGCGGCGCGCAAGCCCAATTGGGACGCGCTCTGGCGCGATTATCCGCATACTTTGATCAACGCTTCGGAAAAATTTGTCGGCCTGCCGACCGGGCAAATGGGTAATTCCGAAGTGGGGCATCTCAATATCGGTGCAGGGCGCGTGGTGTATCAGGATTTGAGCCGCGTCGATGTCGCCATCGAGGATGGCAGCTTCTACACCAATCCGGCCTTATGCGGTGCAGTCGCGCTGGCCAAACAAAACAACAGCGCACTGCACATCATGGGATTGCTCTCTCCCGGCGGTGTGCATAGTCACGAGAACCACATTTTCGCCATGCTGGAAATGGCGGCGCGCGCCGGTTTGAAAAAAATCTATCTGCATGCTTTTCTGGATGGGCGCGATACTCCGCCGAAGAGCGCCGCGCCATCGCTGCAACTGTTGCAGGAAAAATGCACTGCGTTGGGAACCGGGCAAATTGTCAGCGTTGTCGGGCGTTTTTATGCGATGGATCGGGACAACCGCTGGGAGCGCGTGCAACCCGCTTATGAGTTGCTCACGCGAGGCAGCGCCGAATTTACTGCAACCGATGCGTTGGCCGCTTTGGAGCAAGCCTACGCGCGGGGCGAATCGGATGAGTTCGTCAAGCCCACTGCTATTGTTCCGGGTAACGCACAAGCTGCGACCATGCAGGACGGCGATGTAGTGGTATTCATGAATTTTCGCGCTGACCGCGCACGCGAAATCACCCGCGCTTTGACAGATGAGGCGTTCGGCGGATTCAGCCGCGCTTACCTGCCCAAGCTTGCCAGTTTTGTTTCTTTGAGCAGTTATGGCGAAGACTTTCATTTGCCCTGCGCATACTCTCCACAGGCCATTCATAACGGCTTCGGCGAATACATTTCAAATTCTGGGTTAAAACAGCTGCGCATCGCCGAGACTGAGAAATATGCGCATGTCACTTATTTTTTCAGCGGCGGCAGGGAGCAGCCTTATTCCGGTGAAGATCGCATTCTTGTCCCCTCACCCAAAGTCGCAACCTATGACCTTAAGCCGGAAATGAGCGCATTTGAAGTGACCGACAAACTTGAAGCCGCCATACTGGGCCGCCAATATCACGCCATCATCTGCAACTATGCCAATGGCGATATGGTGGGCCACAGCGGCAATATGGAAGCCGCCACACAGGCTATTGAGACTCTGGATATTTGCGTCGGTCGCGTGGTCAAGGCGATGCAGTCCATCGGCGGCGAAATCCTCATCACCGCCGATCACGGCAATGCCGAACAAATGCGCGATAACACCACGCAACAAGCACATACCGCACATACACTGAACCCTGTGCCGCTCCTGTATATCGGACGCAAAGCCGTGCTGTCCGAAGGCGGTGCGCTGCGCGACCTCGCACCCAGCCTGCTGTCCATGATGGGGCTGCCGCAACCGGCAGAAATGACCGGGCACAGCCTAGTCCAGATGACAGAGGGCAGATGACAGAAGGCGGAGGCGTTGTCGCGGCTGCGCCGCGCAATCTTTTTGAACGTACCGCGCGGCGGCACACAACAATCAGTCGCCTGACCTCTGTCCTCCTCCTGTCCACAGTCTTCTGTCACGCGTCCTACGCCAGCCAACAAGAAGAGTTGGAAAATTTGCGCAAGCGTATCACTGCAATGCAGCGCGAAATAGATAAAACCAACGAATCGAAATCGGAAGCCTCCGATGCGCTACGTGAATCAGAACGAGGGATCAGCAATAGCAACCGCAGGCTCGCCGAACTTGTCGAGCAGTTGCATGCCACCGACAAAAACCTCAATGTGCTGCAAACGCAAGCGCAACAGTTGAGCAATAATTTAGAGATACAACAGACCCAGCTTGGCAAGCTGCTGTATCAGCAATATCTCGGTGGCAGGCAGGAATACCTGAAGTTATTGTTGAGCAATCAAAACCCAAACCAGGCCAGCCGCGATTTGCAATATTACGAGTATATCGCGCGCAACCGCGCAACCTGGCTTGCCACTTTACGGGGCAATCTTGCCGCGCTCAACACCGTCAGCACGGCCACACGCGAACAGCGAACAGAGCTGAAAACGCTACGCGCGGAACAGGCGGCGCAGAAAAAAACACTGGAAAATGAACAGCGCGCCCGGCAACAAATGCTGGGCAAAATCTCGCAACAACTGCGCCAGCAACGCCGCGAGATCAGCCGGCTGCAACGCGATGAAAACCGCCTTGCGCTGCTGTTTGACAAGCTGTCCAAAATGCTCGCCCAACCGAAATCAAAGTCGCTGTTCCGCAATGACAATCTGCCGGACAATAGTTTCGATGGCAATCCATTTGATCAACTCAAGGGCAAACTGGTATTGCCGGTAAAAGGCGAGGTTACTAACCAATTCGGCACGCAGCGCCCCGATAGTACGGTGCTGTGGAAAGGTCTGTTTCTGAGAACTTCTGCCGGGCAAGCTGTCAAAGCGGTTGCTGCGGGTCGCGTGGTATTTGCGGATTGGCTGCGCGGCTTCGGTAATCTGCTGATCGTCGATCACGGAAAGGGCTACATGAGTTTGTATGGCAATAACGAAACGCTTTACAAGCAAGTTGGCGATGTGTTGCACGGCGGCGATACGGTAGCCGCAGTCGGGAACAGCGGCGGAAATGAGAATTCCGGTTTATACTTCGAACTGCGCCATGAGAGCAAACCGCTCGATCCAATGAAATGGCTGGCAGTTAAATAACATTGAGGGAATTATGCGTCTTCTGGAAAAAGCAGGTTTGGTCGGTTTAGGTTTGGTTGCGGGTGTCTCGCTCAGCTTGCATTTCGCCGCAATTGCCGACAAAGAAACACTCGCCACGCCTTTGCCCGTCGAAGAGTTGCGCGCATTTTCCGAGGTATTTGGCCGCATCAAGAGCGACTACGTCGAACCCGTCACCGATAAAAAATTGATTACCGAAGCCATCAACGGCATGCTGAACGGCCTCGATCCGCACTCCGCCTATCTTGACACGGAATCATTCAAGGAATTGCAAGTCGGCACGCAGGGCGAATTCGGCGGACTGGGCATTGAAGTAGGCATGGAAGAAGGGCTGGTAAAGGTAATTTCTCCTATCGAAGATACTCCTGCTTATCACGCCGGCATCAAGAGTGGCGATCTGGTTATCAAACTGGATGACACACTGGTTAAGGGTTTGACGTTGAACGATGCGGTAAAACGTATGCGCGGCAAACCCGGCAGCAAAATTGTGCTGACAATTATTCGCAAAGACGAACCGAAGCCGCTTACTTTTACACTGGCACGCGCAGTCATCAAAGTACAAAGCGTCAAATCCAAACTGGTTGAGCCAGGCTATGGATTCGTGCGTATTACCCAATTTCAGGAGCATACCGGCGAAAATCTCGCTACTGCGCTGGAAAACCTGATCAAGCAAAATCAAGGGCCACTAAAAGGAATGGTGCTCGATTTGCGCAATGATCCCGGTGGCCTGCTGACCGGGGCAGTCGGTGTTTCTGCGGCTTTCTTGGCCAAAAACGCATTAGTGGTTTATACCGAGGGGCGCACCGAAGATGCAAAAATGCGCCTGTTCGCGAGCCCGGAAAATTATCTGCACGGCAATGGCAAAACCGATTACCTAAAAACCCTGCCAGATTCCATCAAGAGTGTGCCTCTGGTCGTGTTGGTGAACGGCGGCTCTGCCTCCGCCTCCGAAATTGTTGCCGGTGCCCTGCAAGATCACAAACGTGCGGTCATTATGGGTACGCAAACCTTTGGCAAAGGCTCGGTACAAACCGTTTTGCCATTGGGCAACAACACCGCGATAAAACTTACCACATCGCGTTATTACACACCTGGCGGACGCTCCATACAAGCCAAAGGCATCGTGCCTGATATTTTGGTGGAAGATCCGGCTACCGCAGGGCAGGACAGCATGTTCCGCTTACGCGAGGCCGATTTGAACAAGCACTTGACCAATGAAAAACCGTCGGTCGAAAAACCGGACAATGTCGGCAAGACTGCGCCCACGCCACCCAATACCAAAGGGGATACCGCAAAACCTGTTCCCGCCGAATTCGGTGCAAAGAACGACTACCAGCTCAATCAGGCGTTGAACCTTCTCAAAGGAATGCAAATACTGCACGGTAAATAAACCTATAAGCCTGATGAGTCGGAACCAAATGTAGGTCGGGCTCTGCCCGACATGGTGGGCAGAGCCCACCCTACGGATGCTAAAATTAGAATCGCATAACAAATTGTTGTTAAATTAAAAAAATATAATTTTTGTCAAAAAATGTAAAGACTTAATCGGTAAGATACTAGGCATTTTCCCAGACTGCGCCGGGAAAATGAGGTTCGCCTTTGCGAACAGCCGCACCGAAGATTTTTGTCACAAGCGACAATTTGTTATCGTTTAATTTTGCGTTAGAAACTAACGGGTATGGCGAATGCCACACCGATAAAGAAACTCGCCATACCCACTTTTCCCTCCCCAGACCTCCCTAGGAGGGATAACCAGCGACTTGGACATCGTTTTTTTGATGGCCTATAGTCGTTTTATAAAATGGGCAAACGAATCGCTACGCGATTCACGTTTAAAACGAGTTGAAGCCAATAGGAGCGCAATAGCCAAAATATCCGTTCCAGCAACGGCACTTGAGCATCATCAAACCTGCGCTCCCCTTCCTCCGCTATGCTATGGGAGCACTCTGACGAGACGAAACCCAGTATCGTTGTCACGCCGCACAGGCTCGGCACTACCGCGCACAGCCGTGCGCGAATGCCGTGGTCCGAGTTTCCACGATCCGCCGCGAAGCACGCGCTTCGTGCTATCTCCGAGCCATGCACTGCCATCTGCGGGCGCGCCATTGTAGTTATCGTGCCAACGGTCCTCCACCCATTCCCTTACGTTGCCGCTCATGTCGTACAAACCAAATGCGTTGGCCTGCTTGCTACCCACCGCGAATGACTTCTCGCCGGGGTTATCCAACGGATCCGCATACCAGCCAACGTCGTCCGGGTTATCGCTTCCGCAGTATTCTTGGCGCACTCGCGCGCGGCAGGCGTACTCCCATTCGGCCTCTGTCGGAAGGCGGTATTGTTTGCCGGTCTTGGCGTTGAGTTTTTTGATGAAATTTTGTGTCTCAACCCAGCTTACTTTCTCCACCGGGCAATCATCCCCGCACTTCTTAAAATCGCTGGGGTTGTCGTCGTCCATGATGGCTTTCCATTGGCCTTGGGTAATTTCTGTCTTGCCCATTGCAAAGCTCTGACTGATGGTGACGCGATGTACTGGCATTCTGTCCTCGCTGCCGAGGTTCGATCCCATCTCAAAACTACCCGGTGGAATTATCACCATCTCCGGACAGTTGGCGCAGTCTTTAACCACCTTGCTCGGAATTATTTTGGCTCCAGCCACTTCCGCTTCTGCGCCATTACTTACAACAGCCACCAATGCCAGCAAAATAACTCTACGCATCGCAATCTCCTTTTAGTCTATTATCGTGCCCAATGTTAGTGTTTTTTTACAATCCACTCTATCAGTGCATCCTGTGCCTCTTGCCCGTATTTGGCATTCGGATGGTTGATGATAAACACCACGATCCATTGTTTGCCGCTTTGCGCGTGCACATAACCGGCGATAGATTTTACTCCTTCCAGCGTGCCGGTTTTGAGGTGCGCATGACCGGCAATCCCGCTGTCCTTGAAACGCTTTCTCACCGTACCGTCCATGCCCAGGATCGGCAGCGATGCTTCCAGCTCGGCGGCGAACAGACCGCGCGCAGCGCGCCGCAAAACGTCAGCGAGATGTTGTGTGCTGATGCGTTCCGTACGCGATAAGCCTGCGCCATTTTCCAGCACCAGTTCGGGGAATAAAAGCTGCTGTTTGTTCAGCCATTGTTGCACGGCTGCGGTTCCTCCGGAGAGGTTTCCAGGGTGGCCGTCTGTTGTACCCAGCGTCAGGAACAATTGCCGCGCCATGGTGTTGTTGCTGAATTTATTGATGTCGCGGATCACTTCCGCTAACGGCGGCGAGAAGCGCGTGGCAAATGGCATCTGGTTGTTTGGCGCGCGACCCTCGCGCAACTTACCTTGCAGTGAGCCGCCCAACTCTTTCCAAAGCGCGCCGAACACCGCAAGGAAATAATCGTTGTGCGGCAGCAGGGAGATGTAATCCTCTATCTCGCCACAGTCCGCCGGAATGGTGCCTTCCAGCACGATACTAAACCCTTCCAAGCGTGTTTTGAAAGCATCCTCGCCGTGGCAGGGCAATTTGGCCGAAGTCGTGATGTGATTGTCGAGTTTGTAGCTGGGCAGGTCGGGGCCGATTAGCGCAGTAGTGGTGCCGCCATTCGGTATCAGGCGCAAATGCAGTGCGTTGAAATTGAGTAATAGCGCATCCGGTCCGACGTTGTAAGCGCGCGCTGGGTCGTTGTCGAACGCGGCCGGATTGTGGCTGCTGACTTCAAAAAAACTGCGGTCCAGCACTATGTCACCTCGAATTTCGCGCAGTCCGCGCTGGCGCAATTCATGCAGCCACATCCAGAATTGTTCGACAGTCAGTTTCGGATCGCCATAGCCCTTGAACACCAAGTTGCCGTGCAACACGCCGTTTTCCAGCTTACCGTCCAGATACACCTCAGTCTTCCAACGATACGCCGGCCCAAGTGTCTCCAGCCCAACCAGCGTGGTGAGCAGCTTCATGGTAGAAGCCGGATTGACCGCCAGCCTGGCGTTCTGGTTGATGATAGGCTGGCTGGCATGGGTTTGCTGTACCACGATGCCGACGCTATTGATTGGAATGCGCGCACGCCCGAGCGCCCCGCTGACGGTGCCAGGCAGATTGGCTGCGCTGGCCGTGTCGCCGATGGTAGCCAGAAATAACAGGACGGTAAAAATTTGTTTCACTGTCTTAACTCAATTGTTCGACAATTTGCAGCGTGCGATTCACCAGCAATTCAATTTCTTCCTCGCTGATGATATACGGCGGCATGAAGTAAATGGTGTTGCCGATCGGACGCAGCAACAGTTCATTTTGCAGCGCGAGCGCGAAGCAGCGTTGCGCGAAATCGCGGTGCGGGCTATCCACTTCGAACGCCCAGATCATGCCGGTGTTGCGCCAGTTGCGCACCGCGCGATGTTCGCGCAACGGTAGTGCGATTCCATTCAGATAGGCCGCTTTGTTGCGGTTTGCGGCGAGCACATCATCTTGCGCAAAAATATCCAGTGTAGCCAGTGCGGCGCGACAGGCCAGCGGGTTACCGGTGTAGGAATGCGAATGCAAGAATCCACGCGCCGTTTCATCGGCATAAAACGCCTGATAAATATCATCGGTTGTCATCACTACGGACAACGGCAAATAACCGCCGGTAATACCTTTGGAGAGCAGCAGAAAATCAGGTGTAATTCCACAGCCTCTCTCCCCTTGGGGGCGGGGCTGTTGAGGGGATGCATGCTCACATGCAAACATTGTCCCCGTCCTGCCCATGCCGACGGCGATTTCGTCGGCGATCAGATGCACGCCGTATTCGTCGCAAAGCTGGCGCGCGCGTTGCAAATAAACCGGGTGATACATTGCCATACCTGCCGCGCCCTGCACCAGCGGCTCGACGATGAAGGCGGCAAGCCGTGCGTGATGTTGCTGCAAGTGCTGTTCGAGCGCTACGGCGCAACGCAGCGCATAATTTTCGGCGCTTTCTCCGGCAGCGGCGTTGCGCCAATCCGGGCTGGGCACGGTTGCCTGCTGGCGGATCAGTGCGCTATATGCATCGCGGAACAGCGCGACATCCGTCACCGACAACGCTCCCAGCGTTTCGCCGTGGTAACTGTTTTTCAGGCTGATGAATTGTGTCTTGTCCGGCTCGCCGATGTTGCGCCAGTAGTGCGCGCTCATCTTCAGCGCAATTTCTATCGCCGATGCGCCGTCCGAACCATAGAAGCAATGCCCCAGCCCAACAGGAGCCAAGTCGCGTAGCCGTTCGGAAAGCTGCACTACCGGCTCATGGGTGAAGCCCGCCAGCATCACATGCTCCAGTGTTTCGAGCTGATCGCGCAACGCGGCGTTGATGCGCGGGTTGCAATGGCCAAACAGGTTCACCCACCACGAGCTGACGGTATCCAGGTAGCGCTTTCCATCGTGATCGTACAGCCATACGCCCTGGCCGCGCGAGATCGGCACCAACGGAAATTGCCCGTAATGTTTCATCTGCGAGCACGGATGCCAGACTGCGGATCGGCTTCGCGCGAGAAGGTCGACGTTGGCTTGAGGGGAACTCGGCATGTGTTCAGCGCGCGGCGCGGTTTGACAATGTCATCTATCGGTCTCTCATGATTTAATTATTGCGTTTTCTGAGTATAAATCGCCATGCGGCAAGCCATAACCGTAGGGTGAGCCGCGCCCACCATGCCGGCCCTGAGCTTGCCGAAGCGGTCGGGCATAGCCCGACCTACGCTTGGTATCGACTCGTCCAGCTTAACGTGAGACAACATAAATTAACTTCGAAAAAAGTCACCGTAGGAGCGGTCTCCAGGCCGCGATGAGTTGCCCGAGAATCGCGACCTAGAGACCGCTCCCACAAGGTATGCAACTGTTTCATCATTCGGGGTGTCCTTGGCATCATGCCCGTTAACGTGAAACTCGCGAAGCGATTCGTTTGCCCCCTCTCCCTCCGGGGGAGGGTTGGGGAGGGGAAAACGGGCATAGCAAG
>CAIZNF010000439.1 GCA_903934275.1 uncultured Nitrosomonadales bacterium | reverse complement strand
ATTCATCGTTGTCCTACTTGAAACAGCTCCCGCTTAACCAGCTCAAAATTGACCAAAGTTTCGTCCGCGATATTGCGACCGACCAGAGCGATGCCATCATGGTGCAAACCATTATCGATATGGCGCACAACTTCCACTTCAACGTCATCGCAGAAGGCGTGGAAACCGAAGCGCAGCTGGCTTTTCTCAAGCTTCACGACTGCATGGCCTATCAGGGCTATTTGTTCAGCAAGCCGGTGCCCGTAGAGGAGTTTGAAGCGTTGCTGGGAAAACTGTTTTTGAGGGATGGCGATCTGGATAAGAACCATTTTATCGGTGGGGTACTGTAGCCTGCGCAGGGGTGGGCCGATGAACTTGTCACGTTAGCTACCACTTGACTGCGGCTGGAAATAGCCTGTATTTTCACACCTAATCGCCAATTCATTTGTGGTTAAGGTTAATTACGATGCAATGCACAATAATGCGCGATGCCTCATAAAAAATTGCTGCCGGAGAAAAATCCCGGCGTATTTTTGCGAACTCAAGCTCAAGTATCACACTGGAAGGAAAAATAATGACACGTTCGACAATCGCACAACGTCTTACATTGCTGACGGCAGTACCCGTGATAGCGCTGATTTTGTCTTGTGGCGCGCTGGTTTGGGATAGCCTGGGACGTTACCAGAACGCGGTTCAAGCGCACGACATTATGGAAATAGCGGTAGCTTCGGGTGATCTGATCCACCCCATGCAGGTCGAACGCGGAACGACGGCCGGCTTCATTCAATCGAATGGGCAGAAGTTCGCCGATACGCTGCCGGGACTCCGCGCCAAAACCGATGAAAAGCTGGCGGCTTACAAGCGGGTGCTGGAGGGTGTCAACACCAGTTCGATGCCGGGGTTGAAAAAGGCTATCGAGGAGGCAGGGCAAAAACTTAACGGGCTTGCAAAAACGCGAGAACAGGCAACACAGCTTGCCATTCCTGTCCCTGAAGCCTCTGCCTATTTTACCGGCACTATCGGCAATCTATTGGCGGTGATGAGCACCGCTGCTGAATACAACAAGGATCCGGCTATCGCAAAAAAACTTCTGACGTATCATGCTTTTGCAAACGCCAAGGAAAACGCGGGGCAGGAGCGGGCGCTAACCGTGGGGGTGTTCGTCGCAAATAAAGTTGAACCACCCCAATACCGCGCAATTCTGGGGAAAATATTCAAACAGGAAGCCTACATGGATACGTTTTCCGGTTCCGCAACCGAACCGGAAAGAGCTGCATTGAAATCTTTGCTGAGTGGTGATGCGGCGCAGGACGTGCAGCGCATGCGCGGCATCATGTCCGAGCGTTCCATGCAGGGCGGATTCGATGTGGATCCAACTGTGTGGTTCAAGCGGAGCACCGACAGGATCAACGGTCTACATGAAATCGAACAAACGCTCGCCAAGAATATCAATTCAGAAGTCAGCAATCTATTGTCGTCCAGCCGCACACTGCTGCTGGCGCAACTGATATTTGCGGCACTGGCGATTGTGATCGCCGTATCGGTGTCAATATGGGTGGCACGCGGCGTGAATCGCCCGTTAAAGGATGTTGTGGACGCGGTTGAGTATGTGGTTGCGCATGATGATTTTACCCGCAGTATTCCCGAGGAAGGCACAGAGGAAACGGCGCGCGTCGGGCAGGCGGTCAATCATTTGATGGGGAAATTTCGCAGTATCATTTCGCACGTTACCCGCTCCAGCGAAGGTGTCGCGGAAGCGTCCAATATGCTGGCCACTTCCAGTAGCCAGGTTAACAAGAGTTCGTGCGCACAGGCGGATGCCGCCTCATCGGTCGCTGCGACTGTCGAAGAAATATCGGCCAGCGTCAGCGAGACAGCCGGAAATGCGCGTATTGCCGCAGAAATTGTGGATAAATCGCGCGCTGGAACCACGCAGGTGCTCGCCACTATGGCGGATACGGTGAGAAACGTGAACGGTATCGCCGAGTTGATCCGGGAGTCGGATGCCAACGTGGGGCGGCTCGACGACAGATCGAAAAAAATCGGCGGCATCATTCAGGTAATCAAAGAAGTCGCCGATCAAACCACTCTCCTGGCGCTGAATGCCGCAATTGAAGCGGCGCGCGCCGGAGAGCAAGGGAGAGGCTTTGCGGTAGTGGCGGACGAGGTGCGCAAACTTGCCGAGCGCACGTCAAAAGCGACCCAGGAGATTGCCGCGCTGATCGGTGATATCCAGAACCACATCGGTGAGACCGTCACGGGGATGCGGCAGGCTAATTCCCAGGTCGCGGAAAGCCTCGTGCTGGTGGGCAAAACAGAAACTGCGCTGCACCGCATAGGCGACGATTCGAGCGAAGTGGCGAACAATGTCCAAACCATCGCCGATGCGATACGCGAACAAGATGCCGCGATTCATCAAGTTGTGGAGAATATTGAGAAAATTGCCCGGATGTCCGAGGAAAATAGCGCAGCAACCGCGTCAAGCAACGATACGGCAAACCAACTCGACAGGCTGGCCAGCGCACTCAAGGAGTCGGTGGCTAACTTCAAGGTGTAGGTTGATTGTGATTGTAGGGGCGGGATTTATCGCGCCCTTCTTTCGATACATGAACGAATAAATCAGGGTGCGATAGCGTTCATAGTCATTCCACTAACCAATCAAAAAACGATGGACAATCCTAAAATCGGCAGTTGAAACCTGTAGGAGCGCGATTTATCGCGCGATAGCCCAGCAAATCAATCGCCCGATGAATCGGGCTCCTACGACAACGGCATCACCCAAAAGGTGAGTGGCATCAAATACACAAAAACCAAACGCCATACGGGCTAACGCACAAATATGAGAGGCTAACTGCTCT
>CAIZNF010000438.1 GCA_903934275.1 uncultured Nitrosomonadales bacterium | reverse complement strand
TCTATGCGGTTTTTGAAAGGCTAATCGTTGTAAAACCAGATGTAGGTCGGATTAGCCTAGCGTAACCCGACATAGTATTCCCATCCTGATTGGGTTAAGGCGTAAAAAGATGCGCCTAACCCAATCTAAACCAGCATCAAATCCTGCAACACCTTGATCTCATCCCTGATCTTTGCCGCCTGCTCGAATTCAAGATTTTTCGCATGCTGGTACATCGCATCTTCCAGTTGTTTCAGTTTTTTGCCAGCCTGTTTGGGCGTCATAGCCGCCAGGTAATCGGCAGGAAATTCGGCCACTTTGCTGAGCAGCTTATTGGCGCTGGTCAGTCCAGAACCGGGTATTGAGACCTGCAGAATATCGGTAACCGACTTAAATATCGTGGTCGGTACAATATGATGCTCGACATTAAACAAGTGCTGTTTTTCTCGGCGACGCTCGGTTTCCTCTATCGCCTGCTGCATCGATTTGGTGATCTTGTCGCCGTACAGTATCGCCCTGCCATTGACATTTCTGGCCGCCCGGCCGATGGTCTGCACCAGAGACACGACCGAACGCAAAAAACCTTCCTTGTCGGCATCCAGTATCGCCACCAGTGACACTTCAGGTATGTCCAGGCCTTCACGCAACAGGTTGATGCCGACCAGCACGTCAAACTGCCCCAAGCGCAAATCGCGGATGATCTCAACCCGTTCCACGGTGTCGATGTCGGAATGCAGATAGCGCACTTTGACCCCATGTTCCGCAAGATATTCGGTCAAGTCTTCGGACATGCGTTTGGTTAAGGTAGTCACCAGCACTCGTTCTTTTACCGCAACGCGCTTGTGAATTTCCGACAGCAAATCATCGATCTGGGTGGTGGCCGGACGTACTTCGACGACCGGATCAAGCAAACCAGTTGGCCTGACCAATTGCTCGGCAAACACGCCGGAATGTTCCCGTTCATAAGGCCCCGGTGTTGCCGACACATAAATCCGTTGCGGCGCTTTCGCCTCGAATTCATCGAACATCAACGGGCGGTTATCCAGCGCGGACGGCAGTCTGAACCCGTATTCAACCAGCGTTTCCTTGCGCGACCTGTCGCCCTTGTACATCGCGCCAATCTGCGGCACCGCAACGTGACTTTCGTCGATAATCACCAGCGCATTGTCGCGCAAATAATCGAACATAGTTGGCGGTGACTCGCCGGAACTTCTTCCCGACAGATAGCGGGAATAGTTTTCGATACCGGAGCAATAGCCGACTTCCAGTATCATTTCGATATCAAATAACGTCCGCTGCTCCAGGCGTTGCGCTTCAACCAGTTTATCCAAGGCGCGCAATTGTTCCAGACGTTCCTTAAGCTCTATCTTGATAGATTCAACCGCCGCCAATAACTGCTCGCGCGGCGTTACATAATGGCTTTTCGGGTAAATCGTATAGCGAGCCAGTCGCCGGATGATTTCACCGGTCAGGGGATCGAACAAGGACAGGCGCTCCACTTCGTCATCGAACAATTCTATCCGCAACGCCTCGCTGTCCGACTCGGCCGGGTACACATCAATGACCTCGCCGCGCACGCGGTAGGTGGCACGGCGCAGGTCCAGGTCATTACGGGTGTATTGCATTTCGGCAAGACGGCGCAGGATGTCGCGCTGATTGATCATGTCACCCTTGACCAGATGCAGCACCATCTTGAAATACGATTCCGGCTCGCCCAGGCCGTAAATCGCCGAAACCGTCGCGACGACGATGGTATCGTCCCGCTCGATCAAGGCCTTGGTCGCCGACAAGCGCATCTGCTCGATATGCTCGTTGATCGCGGCGTCT
>CAIZNF010000437.1 GCA_903934275.1 uncultured Nitrosomonadales bacterium | reverse complement strand
TGGCTTTGAATCAAATTGGTGGGGGGCGTTTCTCCGCGATAGCGGCTTCGTCCAACCCACTGCTTAAGACGGTATCCATCTGCTGATATATACCGATGAAGCCGCCTAGTATTGCCCTCACGCTCTGCGAAATTTTTAAGGTGGCGAAAGCCTTCTTCCCAATCATCATCAAAAGCATTCCAACTCCACCCCGGAAGTGCTTCCAGCTTTGCCTTGCGTTCCAACGACATTTTGTCTATCAAAGTTCTTTGATGATGCACCCAGACACCGATACGAAAACCATCAGTAGTTTTGTAATTGCGTAAAACCTTGGCATGTCCTTCACGTTCCACAAATGTCTCCAGCAACCCAAACCAGAAATTCCAAGACGCCGTGATTTGCTCAACCAAATAAGTGCGCAATGCACTACTGAAATTCGCATCCACCGTAGCAGGCAAATCAATACTGATTTTGCGCAGGCCATCGGCACTAATACCCGCCCCCGACTTTCTACCCATCTCAGTCCTGATCTGATCCAGCTCGCAAGCCAGCACATCATCGTGCGCCTTCAACGCATTCAGCACATCCCAGATGGGCTTGAAGTTACTCGCCTCAATCGTGTCTTCGGCATTTTGTCCGGCGGCGATAAACACCGGCAGCACAATCGTGCCCGCCTTCTTGTCTGGACTCAGGCGAATGGCGCGGCCCACGGCCTGGATGATGTCCACCTGGCTGCTGCGCGGGTCGATGAATGCAACACCGTCGAGCGAGGGTACGTCCACACCTTCGGACAAACAGCGCGCATTGCTCAACACACCGCGTTCATCTGCGCCCAAGGCTTTAAGCTGGTCGAGCTTGATCTTGCGTTTGTTGGCGGGCATGTTGCCGGAGACAAAATCGGTGCACAGTGTTCCGCTGGGGCGGTGTTCGTCGCTGATCCAGCGCATCGTATTTTGCATATCGGTGGTGAAATCTTCGGCGCGCTTGACGCGGCTGTGGAAGCTGATGATGCGCTTGAGGTCGTAGTCTTTGATGGCTTTGAGCAGGCCGATCTGGGCGGCGAGCGATTCGCTGTCTGTCTCAATTCCCGTGCCGGTGCTGACCAGTTCGCGGTTGGCGATCCACTGCGCGATGGTGGGGTCGTCCACACCGATGATAACGACGCGGTAGTCGGTGAGCAGCTTGCGTTCGATGGCTTTGCCGAACGGCAGGGCATACAGCACTTCGCCGAACAAAGCGGCGTTATCCATACCGACGACTTCGACGCCGCGATCTTCGGCGGCTTTATGGACGGTACTGGAGTAGGTGCGCGGGGTGGCAGTGGCGAATAGCCGCTTGGCGCTGCGTATCTGACCATTGTCGAGGATGGCGGTAAAGTCGCTGCCGACCTTGCCCGCGCAACGGTGGGCTTCGTCCGCCACGGCCAGATCAACCGCGGGGATGGCCGGGTCGGCTTGGGCGGCGGCGATGACGGGGGAAGATTGGTAGGTGGCGAACACCACGCGGTTGCCTGCGCCGCAGAGGAAATTCTTTACTTCGCCCACATCGGATGTGACTGGGAAGGCTAGGTCGGCCACGCTGTGGATGGCTTCGTCGCTGCCCTTGCTGCCGACGGTTTGATCCGAGCAGACGCACAGCACTTCAAACGGCGTGGCGGCGGCGAATGTCCATTCGCGCAGGAGCTGGGACAGCAGCCCCAAGGACGGAACCAACACCAGAGTGCGTTGTGCGTCGAGGGCTTCCTTGATCCACAGCGTGACGTAAGTTTTGCCCGTGCCGCAGGCCATGATGAGCTGGCCGCGGTCGGCGGCTTGCAGGCCAAGGACTACGGCGGTTCTGGCTTCGATCTGGTGGTCGCGCGGTTCGGGGCGGGGTTTGCGTTTGGCTTGCGGTAGCGATGCAAAATCAGCTGGATATTCCAGCGCAGATTTATCGAAATCGGACAGCAGAAAGCGCACGACGGGTTTTTCCTGCGCGTCGCAGACTTGCTTTGCATTCGCGCCGATGCGATCGGTGGTGGCGATCAGCAGGCGGTGCTGGATGCTTGGCCGGTTCGACTCGCTGAGGAATTTATCGACATCGTGTTTGGTGATGTCGTAGTCGGGCGAGTAGCACTTGGCTTGCACCGCCCAGTGCTTGCCGTCCTTGTGCTGAAACACTAGATCAATGCCGCAGTCCGCACCCCAGCGCCCCGGCCATTCATCCCACAGCCACACCTGGTCAACTTGCGTTGCCCATTCTGGATCGTTCTTCAAAAACCATTTGACGAAGTGCTCGAACTGCTTGCCGCGCTTGAGCGGGTCGGGGTCGAGGCTGTTGTAGAAGTCGGAGAATTGGGCGGGCATTGGGTTGATGGTTATATTCACAGGTGGTGAATGTAGAGCCGCGCTACTTGAGTGTCAAATGAGAATGCGAGTTCAATAATCCTAGCAGCCTGTCCGGCTTCACGTTAGCTCACTAACAACTCGGGTTTCTCGGGCTCATTTGATCACGTTTTCATAAAAAATATTTTCGGATTTTCATCAAATAATTTTTCGTGCTCT
>CAIZNF010000436.1 GCA_903934275.1 uncultured Nitrosomonadales bacterium | reverse complement strand
GAACATCATGAGCCACATCACCTTTGACACACTAAAATTCGTTGAAACACTGAAAGAATTCGGTATCGAAGAAAAGCAGGCAAAAGGCATAGCGACAGCTTATCAGAATGCTTCAGACGATCAGGAGCTGGCGACAAAACAAGATATGCAAATGGCGCTGACCGAAATAAAATATGACTTGCTGAAATGGATGATCGGGCTGGATCTTGCACAATTCGGAGTTTTAATCGGAATACTTTTGAAATTACCGCACTAATAAAACTCTCCGTACAGAGCCACAGAGCCACACAGACACTCAGCCAACTGCGCGCGGCACGCCCCCGCTTCTGGCGATTCCGCACTCATGATCGAATCAAATACGCCGCGCCTCTACAAATACTAAGTTTTCTAAATCGCCCTGATTGCTTCGACCACCAAAGCTGAAACCGAAAAAACCGCTTGCGGTTTCACCCGCCTACCCCCGCCGCCGCAAATAATATTATGGCTAACTCAAAGAAAATGGCCTGCTGTTATAAAAATCGTCCACACCCTCTCCGTAGCAATTTAATTGAGGCTCTTGGAACTCTCCGCGTGCTTTTAAACTATTTTTGATTGCTGCATGGAATTGCGGGTATGTCCCGGAGAAACTGCCATTTTTCCATACCTCGCATAACGCTAGGGTAAATGCGCTGCCTTGCCCATATCCGGCGCTTGCTTGGCCGTCCCGGCATGCGCCGAAATGGATCAGTTGTGCCTGCATTCCGGGAACTTTCCCGGCAAAATTGATAGGTGTTGCCTGTTGATTTGTTCGCATGGCGACAATGTTATCGTTTGTCCCGGAATTGCAACTATCGCTCAGCATCACGATACGCACGCTAGGCGCAAATTCCAGCCAGAGTTTTGCCAGCTCATCGTCTATGATCTGCTGGTCATACGCGACCAGCGTTTCATCATACTGGTCAGCTTCATCACCATTGATATCCGTTTTTAGCCCTCCGTGCCCGGAGTAGTAAAAGACAAACATGTCGCCGGACTTCAGGGTGCGTGCCGCCGCCCCAATGCCCGTTGTAATTGCCGAGGCAGTTGCTTGCCGCGTCTTCAGAATATTGATTTCGTATTTGCCAACGCTGGATATGACCTTAACCATATTGTCGACATCATGCTCGCAGCCATGACAGCCCTCCGCTCCATCCCCTCCATACGCGGCAGGGTCAACCGATTTTAGTCCAACCAGTAACGCAATCCCTCGCACCATTTTCTGTTCTCCTGTGCAGCTCGACCCCGCTAAAACTGACGGCACCGGCAGCAAGCTGCCGATGCCGCCAACATTGGAATGCACCCGCTAGTTCAGCAGGCCGCATATGTTGTTGTATTACAGCACCTCACCGGTCCACCCGGTGGTGGACAATGCATCGTTGCGCAACCCGGGAGGCATTTGCCTACAGCAGGGACAGAAGAAATGCTCCACTGAACCGTTGCGGGCGCATTCTTGGTCAGGAAGTCCATCAGCCCGCTATCGGCCTTATCGCAACTTATTCTCGCTGTTTTCCCAGATTTTTTGGCGGGTACAGTGGAACAAGCCGCGTCTTTGTACACCGCCTCTTTTTCCAAGCCTGCCACCAAGGTGGACACGCTCTCGGCCGATCCCTTGAGTTCAATGGCGACACCAGCCCATGAAATGAACGTGGCGGTGCCTCCCCATGCAGGCGCAACAACGAGCAAGGCCAACAAACACAGCAGCAATTTTTTCATGATTACATTCTCCCTTAACTGATCAAAAATATATACCCGGCTCCCCTATGGACGCCGCCCTGCAACAACACCAACAAACAACAACAACTACCTTCTTCACTTCCGCTTTCACGGGAATGACAAATTATTAGAATCTCCCCAAATCAAGACAGGCCTTACCATGCAAATTTAATTCTAGCGTACACCATCCGCCCGTTACTGAAGCGCGGGTTGAGCCTGTCGATATCCATGTATTGAAAGCGCTTGTCGGCAGCATTACGCACGCCGGCTGCCAACGTACCCGACTTGGCGAATTGCCAATCCAGATTCGCATCCAGCTGGTTGAAGCCATTCTGATAAGCGAGCGGGATGGGTGCAAAGAACGGATCGAACGCAATTTGTGTGCCGTTGACGCGGTTGTGACTCCATGCCAGATGCGCCGTCCATTGCGCGCTGGCGAACCAGCGCATTTCAATCTGTTGCGAGCGCAGGTTCTGCTCATTGACAGAATCATTTTCCGCCGAATACGTTAGGTTTGGTTCGTTCTGGATATGCTCATAATCGTAGGCGAACTTTACAGCCCATGGCTTGCCATCCGGTTGCCAGTGCAGTTCCAGACGAGATTCATCGACTTGCTGCATGATGAAAAATTGTTCCCCTGGACGTGAGAACGGATCTACGTTCGGTAGACCAGTCTTGCGCCGCTGTGCTTCCGCAGCCAACAACCATGCGGGACTCAGTTGCCGGTTCGCGCCCAAGCTGGCACCACGCACCAGCTTGCCGTCATCGCCGTAGCGGTTCAGCAGGATGCCCGCGAGGCTGGTCGGCACAAGCGTCGCGTCACCCACGCCACCCATTCCCATGCTTTGCCATGCCGCCATGCGTAGATGCGTCACGCTATCCGGCGTGTAAACCGCCCCCAGTCTGGGCAACCAGCGCGCCAGGCTCGTGCTGTTGTCGAAGCCGCCCACCATCACGTTATCCTGATTGTCTATTTTTCCAAAGCCCAATCCCGCATCTAGTTGCCACTCCCGGTTCAGCGCCTGCTGCCAAGCCGCATAGAGTTGCTGTCTATTTCTCGTTAAGTCACTACCACCAAGATAAATGGATCGCCCACGGAATTTTTGCACACCCCATTGCGTGGCATAGGTCGCACCAGTACGGCGATATTGCAATTCCGCACCGTGCGCATTGCTGTTACCAGTTGTCGAGAAAGTATAATTTGAAGGGACAGCAAAATCATAATAATCATTCACCTGGTCGGTTCGCTGCGTGCTCCATAACGTGCGCAACTCGCTGTCGCCCGTCAGGCTATAGCGCAGGCCGAGGCGCGTCACCTGGCAGTGATCCTTGATAGCAACATGGCCCCTCCATGGAGCCGCCGGCAAAAACGTCTCGCCGCGCCGCGAATCGAAGGCTTGGCTTGACACGAACGCCTGCGTGGACTGGGTCGGATGCCATTGCACGGTAGCCTGCGCTACGCGGTTATCGAGGTTTTCGAATTGCGCAAACCCGTCGCTCTTGAATTGAAGCCCCGCAACAGCCAGCCCCAGCGTGTCGTTGCCCACCCCCATGCGAATTTGCTCGCCGTTGCTATTTTTGCTGCCGGTGACGGCATCGGCTTCCAGCAGGGTGCGCCCGCCAAACAGCTCGTCGTAATTGTTGGACGAAGCCGCTATCGCGGAGAAACGCCCCCCACCAATTTGATTCAAAGCCATAATTCTCCTCAGCCCCGCAAGGGATTTTTTGTACTTTACCATGAGGAGAATGATGATGACACACGAGTTTCCACAACCATTTGT
>CAIZNF010000435.1 GCA_903934275.1 uncultured Nitrosomonadales bacterium | reverse complement strand
TCTCAAACTTAATCACGACGATGATGCCATTCTGGCTTATGAGGGTGCTCTTCTTGCATATAGCAAAATATCGATTCACCAGAATTACGAAGAGATAATTCAAGTATCGGATCGGATTATTGCGATTAAGCCAGCGAATGCTCTTGCATGGAAATGTAAAAGCAATGCGTTTGCTAAACTTAACCGATTCGAAGATGCTGTTCAAGCATATGAGCAAGTTCTCACGCTAAATCCGAATGACAATGATGCCTTGACGAGCATAGGTAATATGCTTATGGAACTCAATCGCTTCGAAGAGGCAGTTCAATCCTACGGCAGGGCGCTTGCGATCTATTCGGATGATTACATTTCTTGGCTCTACAAGGGCAACGCCCTTTTCGAACTTGGTCGCTTAGATGAGGCGATTAATGCTTATGACCAAGCTATCGCTATTGATCCAAGTGATGTCAGTGCGTTTATCAACAAGGGCAACGCACTATTTAACCTCAATCGCTACACCGAAGCGATCTTGGCTTATGACCAAGTGATCGAGATTGACCCAGATGATGAGTCTGCATTGAGTGGAAAAGAATTGGCGTCTGACGCTTTGAATTCTGCGCGCAGATAGAACTGCAAAAAATTGGAGGAATTTAATGCTCACACGATTCAGGTCTGAATGCACGGCACTCTACACAATGTCCATGGCAGAGGCGAAGCGCCTCCAACATGCGCATGTCGGCGTTGAGCATGTTGCGCTTGCGTTGCTCAGTGATCCAGTCTATCCGCTCGCGGCGGCATTGAAACAAATCGGCCTTGATGCGCCGACGCTGTTGTGCGCATTCGAAAAGGAAGTAGGCACAGGTAAATCTCCTTCGATCACAGTCGAAGCAACACCTCGGCTCACGGCCATCCTTGCGCTAGGTGCAGCAGAAGGCGAGCTGACGGCCCGCGCAATTTTGCGGAGTATTTTGCTTGAAGGCGAGAGCCTATTCGCCCGGTTTATCGTCGCGCAGGGTGTTGCTGCGCAGAAGTTACTGGGTGTCCTTGATGGCGGAGAACCGGGCGATTCCTCTGCCGATGCGACGCGCTTTTCTGCGGGGAGCGCCACACCCGCAAGCGCTGCTCCTGCTAAACCCGTATTACCCAATACACCTTTGTCATACCCCGCCAATGCTGGTGCCAAAATCGAACCAAAGTCGGCGATCCCTGTTACTTTTCCGACTCCCACCTTGGATGAGTGGGGGCGTGATCTGCGCACTCTCGCTGAACAGGGGCGGCTTTCAGATGCAATCGGACGTGAACACGAAATCGAGCAGATGATTTTGGTTTTGGCGCGCACGCAAAAGGCGAATCCGATTTTGCTGGGTGATGCGGGTGTGGGTAAAACCGCCATCGTGGAAGCGCTGGCATGGCGTATAACGAATGGTGTGGTGCCGCCTATCCTGCGCGGCAAGCGCATTATCGAATTGCAGATGGGGCAATTGATGAGCGGCACTTCGTTGCGCGGTCAGTTCGAGGAGCGCATCACGCAAATCGTGCGCGAAGCCACGGAAGCACCGGATGTAATTTTGTTCATTGACGAGATTCACACCATCGTCGGTGCGGGCGGTAACGGCGCGCAAGATGCAGCACAGATTATGAAGCCTGCTTTAGCCCGGGGCGATGTGGATTGCATCGGCGCGACCACGCAAGATGAATTCAATCGCTTCATCAGAAAAGATCCCGCTTTAGAGCGACGCTTCTCACCGGTGCAGATTGGTGAATTGTCTGAAGAGGCAACCTTGCGTGTGCTGCAAGTGGTGGCTCCGCGCATTGCGGCGAAACATTCGGCAGCCGGATATACGCTTGAATTTGATGCCGAATCTCTCAAGGTTGCCGTGAGCCTGACCAACCGTTATGTGAAAGACCGCCAACAACCCGATAAATCAATTGATGCGATTGACACCTCTGCTGCTCGCGCGGTAATTGGCGGGCGCAGCCGGGTGACTGTCGATGATGTCGCCGCGACGGTTTCTGAATGGACGGGCATTCAAGTGCAGCGCATGTCTGAGGATGATCGTTCACGCTTCAACAGCATGGAGCAGGTACTAAGCGCCAAGGTGGTGGGGCAAGAAGCGGCAGTGAAATCATTGAGCCAGCGAGTGCGTGCGGCAATGGCAGGCGTAAAGTCTGGCAATCGTCCGGTCGGCGTGTTTTTATTCCTCGGCCCATCGGGTGTCGGCAAAACCAGTCTGGCGAAAGAGTTGGCTCGTTTTTTGTTTGATAGTCCTGAAGCTATGTTGCGCTTTGATATGGGCGAGTACCATGAGGCTTCCTCGATGAATAATTTACTAGGTTCGTCGCGGGGTTACATAGGCAGCGAGCAAGGTGGCGCGCTGTCCGAAGGGTTAAGACGCCAACCAAATAGTG
>CAIZNF010000434.1 GCA_903934275.1 uncultured Nitrosomonadales bacterium | reverse complement strand
TGGGTCAATTTTCGGTCAGCAACAACAGAAGGACGGCACAAAGCTTTATAAAGGAAAAACCAAGCCGGGCACGATCAACCGTGAACTGGCGGCACTCTCGCACCTGTTCACCAAGGCCGTGGAATGGGGCTGGCTGGAACACAAGCCAGCGGCCATCAAACGCCTGAAAGAGAATAGCGGGCGCATCACTTATTTGACGGTGGATCAGATTGAGCGCTTGCTGAAAGCCGCGCAGGAAGATCAGAACATTCAGATATACCCGTTCATCCTCATCGGCCTAGAAACCTCAATGCGCCGTAGTGAGATTTTTTCAATTCGCCGCGAGCATATCAACCTTGAGCAGCAGACCATATCTATCCCGAAGGCGAAAGCTGGCGCGCGTGAGCAGCCTATCACCGCGCACCTTGTTGACTTCCTCGTCGCGTATGTCGGAACCCTACCGCCCGGCACACCGTGGCTGTTTCCATCGCCAGCGGCGAGGGAAGGGCACACGATCAACCTCGACAAACCATTTCGCCGCGTGGTCGCCAATGCGGGGCTGGATACCGCGCTAATCGTGCGTCATACTCTGCGCCATACCGCGATAACGCATCTTGTGCAGGCAGGTGTAGACTTGCCGACAGTGAAGCGCATTTCAGGCCATAAAAACTTGAGCATGGTGGAGCGTTACAGTCACCAGAACGGTGCGCATATTGAATCGGCAATGGACAAACTTTCAGAGCGTTATCGCAAAGCAAGCTGACACGATTACACAGGAATTACACAAAGTGAATAAAATGAAAAAGGGCTGCATCGCTGCAACCCTTATTCTATTTGGCTCCCCGACCTGGACTCGAACCAGGGACCTGCGGATTAACAGTCCGTCGCTCTACCAACTGAGCTATCAGGGAATGAAGAGGTGCGCATGATAGTGATTTTGCTTTGCTTGGTCAATCTTATATTTGGTTTCCCATGCGGTGCTTAAAGCATCTTTTCGTTGGTTTGCTCGCCTTGCTGATATTGGCAATGGTGGCGGTTTATCTGACCCCTCTGGATGTCTATGTGCCGGAGGTGGAACAGGTTTTGAGCGACCAGTTGCATGAGCCGGTTAGTATCCGGCATATCCGTATTGCTGTGATGCCGTTGCCTCATCTTGAGTTGCATGAAGTGCGTTTGGGCGACCAGAAAAAAATTGTAATTCAGTCGGTCTATGCTGAATTGGATTTGCCCAGTTTGTTGGTAAGGTGACGAAGTGATAACCACTATAAAAGTATGCACGCTATCAGTTAGAATACTGCATGGACAGTAAAATAATTTTTGCCAGAACAGGTAAGGGTGAAGATGAGGCGCGCAGCAAGACTGCGCATCTCTCGGGGGATATTAAGCGCGCTTTGCTTATGGTGGATGGCGCTTCAACTTTTGGTGAAATCAATAGGCGTGCCGCACCCAGTTTGCGCGATAACCTTGAGGATATGCTCAAGAATCTGGAGAAGGGCGGATTTATTCAGGACAAAACTAGGGCCGGTAATATCCCCAAGATGGTTGTTCCGCCAAAAATGGTTAACCCGCTTAAAAAACAGGCAGATGAAGGTGTTGAAGAGTTGGATTTTACCGCTGCGTTTCGTGCACCTTCTCAAGAGGAACGTGCAAGGCAGAGCTATGAAGCTGCGAAATTAAAGGCGCAACAGGAGGCAGAGGATGCGCGACAGCAGGCTGAGCAAGAAGTGGAGCGTGTTCGTGTCGAACTCGAGATAGCCAAGACCAAGGCTGAGGCCGAAGCTAAGGCACGCGCTTTGGCCGAAGCAAAAGTGAAGCAACAAGTTGAATCCGCGCGCATCAAGGCAGAAGTTGAAGCAAAAGCCCGTTCTGAGGCTGAAGCCAAAGCCAGGCAGGAAATCGAAGCGGCGAAGTTAAAGGCGCAACAGGAAGCGGAGGCCGCTCGACTCAAGGCTGAGCGGGAAGCCGCCAAAGCGCGTGAAGAAGCAGAGCTTGCCAAACAGAAAGCATTGGCCGACGCAAAAGTGCGTGAAGAAGCTGAACGCCGTGCCAGAGAGCAAGCGGAGGCCGCACAAGTGAAGGCGGAACAGGAGGCTGCACGGGTGCGGGCCGAACTGGAGGCGGCAAAAGCGAAAGCTGAAGCGGAGGCGAGAGCCCGGGCGGAAACAGAGCGTCGTTCGCGGGAGCAAGCGGAAGCAGCGCGGGCAAAGGCGGAACAAGAGGCCGCGCAGGTGCGAGCTGAGCTGGAAGCAGCTAAAGCAAAAACCGAGGCGGAGGCTAAAGCCAGAGTAGAGGCGGAGCGTCGTTCACAAGAGGCAGTAGAGGCGGCGAAATTAAAGGCGCAGCAAGAGGCGGAGGCGCGGCTTAAAACCGAACAGGAAGCTGCCAAAGTGCGCGAAGAATCGGAGCGCCTTGTCAAAGAAGAAATTGACGCAGCGCGAGTGAAAGCGGAACAAGAGGCCGCACGAGTACGAGCCGAGTTGGAAGCGGCGAAAGCCAGAGAGGAGAATGAGCGGCGTTCACGGGAAGAAACTGAGGCGGCAAAATTAAAGGTGCAGCAAGAAACCGAAGCCGCCAAGTCAAGGACGGGAACATATCAGGCCGCTCGCTCTACCAGTGCGACTGTGCTGTTTTTTGATGTGGTTGGCTATACCAAACAGCCAGTCAACAAACAGATTGAAATAAAGAAGCAATTTAATCGGCTGGTGTCGGATTGTTTGGCTGTGCAGGATGATGGCGAACGCATCATCCTGGATACCGGCGACGGCGCAGCCATCGGTTTTATGCAACACCCGGAAGATGCGCTGGAAGTGGCGATGCAGTTCCGCCAGAGTGTCATGGCCAACAGGCACAGTGATTATCCCGATTTGAAAGTACGCATCGGTATTCATCTTGGCCCCATTAATGTCGCCAAGGACATGAATGGTCGGAGCAACATGGTTGGCGACGGGATCAACGATGCTCAACGTGTGATGAGCTTCGCGGGCATCGATCAAATTTATATTTCCCGTTCCTATTACGACTTTGTTTCGCGCCTCTGCGACGAATACGCCAACCTGTTCCAGTATCGCGGTACGCAAAACGACAAACATGGTCGCGAACATCCGGTCTACGAGTTGGTGGATGCGGTAGCGCCTGTTGAGGAAATTGCGCCTCCGCAAGCCAGCGAGCCAGCTCCCGATGTTAATTTGGAGCCATTCAGTTTTGTGATGCCTGAGGCAGTAGTGGCCCCATCTGTATCGACACCCGAAATGGCGTATGAGGAACCGAAAACAGAGCAGCAGGATGAAGCTGCCCTGTTTAAAGATATTGCGCAGATGAATTGGGAGGAGGAAGCAACCAAACCGGTTACCGTTGAACAAGTTGCTCCGCAGCAGATGCCGCCCGCACCACCGCCACTTCAAGTGAGTGCGCCGGAAGCAGTGCTGCCGCTGGCGATATCAAAAGAAACGGACAAACCTGCAACACAAGCACGGATGCCTTCTGCGGAGGAGGTGACAAAACTTGCGGAAACACAGGCCAAGGCTTGGGCGGAAGCCGAGCAACGAGGCGCCGAAACTGCCAAAGCCAAGGCAGATTCAGCTCAGCAGCAACGCCATGCACCGTCCACTGCGAAGAGTATTCCGGTCGAACGGGAAAGGCGCAAGCCGATGCCCTGGGGCATGCTGGGGGCGGGATTGGTTGTGGTGGTGCTGGCTGCACTGTTCGTCGTTCCGCCTTTGATGCCCATGCAGGAACGTGCAACCGGCATCGAACAAATGCTCACCGCAAAGCTTCAACAACCGGTGCATATCGGGCGTATGGCGGGGCGTTTATTGCCTACTCCGAGCTTGGAAATGAGCGATGTGTGGATTGGCGATGCGAAGCAGATTCAAGCGAAGCAGGCGCGGGTAAATTTTGCGCTGTCTGCATTGTTTTCCTCGAACAAAATGATCACAGGTATCGAATTGGAAGGCGTGCAGGCCAACGGCGCGGCGTTACAGCAAATATCTGCATGGATGCAAAAAATTGCCGTCGATACCCTGTATTCGGTTGGGCGCATCGAATTGAGCCAGGGCAAGCTGGAAGCGGACGGCGTGCAATTATCCGGCATAGGAGGCGAATTGAATTTCGGCCAAGCCGGAAAATTTACCCAAGCAAAATTACATGCCGATGGCAGCAAGTTTGCGCTGGACATTAACGCCACGCCGGATAACAAAATGCTGGTATCGGTTACGGTACGTGACAGCGCATTGCTGCTACTACCGAATTGGGTTTTTGACGAGTTTACCGCCAAAGGTGAAATGACCGGAGATGAACTGGTGATTACCGATATTGATGGCCGCATCATGGGTGGAATGCTGCTCGGCGATGCACGTATCAGTTGGCGTTCCGGCTGGCGTGCTCAGGGTACGCTAGTGGCAAAAACCATTGCCACGCAGAATATGAGTCGAGTGTTGAACGGCGATATGAACGGCACGGCACGCTTCCAGATGCAATCTGAAAATCTAATCAAGCTTACGGAGGCGGCGACACTGGAAGGCGCATTTTCCGTCAAGAAGGGTGTCATCAGCGGTTTCGATATTGTTGAAACTGCCCGTCAACGCAGCAAGGAAAACTTGCCTGGTGGACGCACTCATTTCGATGAATTGAGTGGTGATTTGTCCTTCGTGAATGGTGTTTATAATTTCCGGCAATTGAAAATGAATGCCGGTGTGTTGAGTGCAACGGGCACGCTGGAAATTGCCAAACAGCAATTGTCAGGGAAAGTTGCGGCTGATTTGGCGAAGTTTGCCGGGATGGGGGTAGTTACGTTGCAGGTCAATGGAACGACCGATAATCCGACATTGCGCGCAGCACGTTAATTTTTTGTTATTCGGTAGAGACGCAATTTATTATGCCATTTTTGGGCACATAAATAGAGCAGGGCATGATGATTACGCCCCTGCAATAAATCAACCCAACGCCTTGGCGATGCGTTCCAGCGCCTGTTTGAGATTATCCATCGATGTGGCGAACGACAGGCGCGCATAACCTTCGCTGCCGAAGGCCGAACCGGGCACCACGGCGACACCGCCTTGCTCCAGCAAATATTCCGAAAACGCTATGTCGGTCGCCGCTTTGATTTTGCCGCGCTGGTGCAGGCTGGCAATCGCTCCGCGCATATCAGGGAACGCATAGAACGCGCCGCCCGCCATGATGCATCGCACGCCGGGCATTTTGTTCAGTTCATTCACCACGAACAGATGCCGCTCGCGGAATGCCTTTACCATCGGCGTGATGCAGCCCTGATCGCCGTTCAGGGCCGCTTCCGCCGCCACCTGCGAAATCGAAGTAGGGTTCGAGGTACTCTGCGACTGCACGTTTTCCATCGCGGTAATGATGTTCTCCGGTCCCGCCGCGTAGCCGATGCGCCAGCCAGTCATCGAGTAAGCTTTGGATACGCCGTTCAGCGTCATGGTGCGTGGATACAGGTCGGGACAGGCATTCAGGATGTTGGCAAACTTTGCATCGGTGAGTGCGATGTGCTCATACATGTCGTCGCTGGCGATCAGGATGTTGGGGTGTTTGCGCAGCACCTCGCCCAAAGCTTTCAATTCTTCAAACGTGTATACCGCGCCGGACGGATTGCTCGGACTGTTGATCACAACCATTCTGGTTTTTGGTGTGATTGCATTGGCCAATTGTGAGGCGGTCATTTTGAAATCCTGCTCGATGCCCGCCTGTACGACCACCGGCTTGCCTTCAGCGATGAGCACGATGTCGGGGTAGGACACCCAGTAAGGCGCGGGAATGATGACCTCATCGCCGCGATTGATCACTGCCAGAGTGAGGTTGAAGAAGCTCTGCTTGCCGCCGCATGAAACCAGAATTTGTTTCGCCGTGTAATCCAGCCCGTTGTCGCGCTTGAATTTGGCGATGATCGCTGCCTTGAGCGAGGGCGTTCCGCCGACGGCGGTGTATTTGGTGAAGCCCTTGTTGATTGCGCCAATCGCCGCATCTTTGATGTGTTGCGGCGTATCGAAATCCGGTTCGCCCGCACCCAGCCCGATGATGTCCTTGCCTTCGGCCTTTAGCTTCGCCGCACGAGCGGTCACGGCGAGAGTGGGGGAGGGCTTGATGGCCTGTACGCGGGTCGAGAGTTCCAAAATATTTCCTATTCGTTTAAACGTGAGAGGGAATTATACCCTCGCCACGGAGAGAATGAATCAGGGAGCGGGTAAATAGGGGCAGTATAGAGGCTTACTTAAAATTGTTTTCTAAGGGTGATCGCGTTAATCTTATCTATGCTTATCACGGCATCGTAATAAACCTTCCCGGTAAGCTTGGTGATATACACTACAGAGTTTCCAACCATAGTTACTATCCCCTCAATCTGTTCGCCAGACTCAAGCGAGAGAGTTACCCGCTCCTTCGTAAGCTCAACCAATGCTTCCCTCATCGTTGTGGTTGTCTTGGGTTCGAACTTTAATGTAGCGGCAAAGGTTGCTGGAATTGAAAACACCGCCAGCCCGACCATAAGCAGTAGAGCGTTCATTAATGCTTTCATTTGTTTCACCTTTCCGGTAATACCCAGAAAAACAGGGCCAAAATTAAAAAATCGGTTCGGGAGCGAAGCTGTCATCCGATCCGCCGCCATGACGGCATTTTCCGTCATGCATCCCCATTGTGCAATCGGGCTATCGCACTGCAGCCAGTCGCACAGTGTTATTCATCTCACGCCTTGCCCGTCAGCTGACTAGTGTTACGTAACTGTAGCGCAGCTTGTCTGGCTGTTACTCTGCCATGCCTTGCATTTGAGTGAATTTTAAGTTTTAGAGGTTCACCTTTAACGTGAAATTCGCGAAGCGATTTCGTTCGCCATCTCTCTCTGGGGTGAAATGGGCATGGCAAGTTTCATTATCAGGGGTGGTTCTCGCCATGCCTGTTAGGTGCGTTTCGCCAGCTCTGCCGCCTTGCCGATATAAGTGTCCGGAGTGAGTTGCAGCAGGCGTTGTTTTTCCGCTTCGGGAATCTCCAGCGTTGCGATGAAGGCTTGCAGCGAAGCGCGGTTGATGCCGCTCTGGCCGCGCGTCAGCTCCTTGAGTTTGTCGTACGCATTTTCGATGCCATAGCGGCGCATCACGGTCTGGATCGGCTCTGCCATGACTTCCCAGCTTGCGTTCAAGTCATCTGTCACACGCTGGGGATTAGCTTCCAATTTATTTAAACCTTTCAGGCAGGATTCGTAAGCCAGCAGCGTATAGCCGAGCGCCACGCCCATGTTGCGCAACACCGTGGAATCGGTGAGGTCGCGTTGCCAGCGCGAGACCGGCAGTTTCTCGGAAAAGTGTTTCAGCAGAGCATTCGCCAGCCCGAGATTACCCTCCGAATTCTCGAAGTCTATTGGATTTACTTTATGCGGCATCGTGGAGGAGCCGACTTCTCCCTTGACCACTTTCTGTTTGAAATAGCCGAGCGATATATAGCCCCAGATGTCGCGGTTCAGGTCGATCAGGATGGTGTTGATGCGCGCATAGGCATCGAACAGTTCCGCCATATAATCGTGAGGCTCAATTTGGATGGTATAAGGGTTGAAGGCGATGCCGCGCGCCTCGACGAATTTCTTGGCAAACGCTTCCCAGTCCACATTCGGATAAGCGGCCAGATGCGCATTGTAGTTGCCCACAGCACCGTTTATTTTTCCAAGTATTTCTATGTTGGCGAGGCGCTGCTCGGCGCGTTGCAGGCGATATGCCACATTCGCCATTTCCTTGCCCAGCGTGCTGGGCGTGGCGGTCTGTCCGTGGGTGCGGCACAGCATCGGCAGGTCGGCGTGCTGGTGTGCGAGATTTCTCAAGCGCTCAATCATCGCTCGGAGGGCTGGTAGTAACGCCGCTTCACGCGAGCCTTTGAGCATCAGCGCATGGCTGAGATTGTTGATGTCTTCCGAAGTGCAGGCAAAGTGAATGAATTCCAGTGTCTTGACGGTTTCCGGGTTGCCGGACAGTTTGTCGCGCAGCCAGTATTCCACCGCTTTGACATCGTGGTTGGTGGTTGCCTCGATGGCCTTGATGGCGGCGGCATCGTTCTCGCAAAAGCTTGTGTTGAGCGCATCCAGTTGCGCGATGGTCGCGGCGGAAAATGGCGCGATTTCAGGAATGTCGGGCTGTGCGCTGAGCGCCTTGAGCCATTCGATTTCGATCAGCACACGAAAACGGATCAGGCCGAATTCGCTGAAGTAATCGCGCAGTGCATTCACTTTGCCGTGGTAGCGACCGTCTAGCGGGGAAAGGGCGGTGAGTTGGGTGAGGGTGGTCATGGCTAAGCCCCAATGCGAAAGTGCGCATTTTACGCGAAATTTATAGAATATCCGGGTTGATTCCTTGCTCGATGATTGCGCCGCCCAAGCATATCTCGCCATCGTAGAGCACCACCGATTGTCCGGGCGTGACCGCCCATTGCGGCTGGTCGAATTCGAATGAGCAGCGTCCACCATCCAGCGCCGTGATACAGCACTGCGCATCGGTCTGTCGGTAGCGTGTCTTGGCGGCATAGGGATGATTGAGCAGTGGCGCAGTGTTGCTGATCCAGTGGCTGTCCAGCGCGGTCAGCCGGTTGCTGAGCAGCGCTGGGTGGTCGTGTCCCTGCACCACGATAAGGCGGTTGTTTGCCATGTCCTTGCTTGCCACAAACCACGGTTCGCCAGAAGAATCTTTTGCGCCACCGATGCCCAGCCCCTGCCGCTGGCCAATGGTGTAGAACGATAGCCCGATATGTTTCCCCACCAAATTGCCTTCCGGTGTGATCATCTGTCCGGGAGATGTGGGGAGATAGCGGTTGAGGAATTCGCGGAACGGGCGTTCGCCGATGAAGCAGATGCCGGTGCTGTCTTTCTTGGCGTGGTTGGACAGACCATGTTGTTCGGCAATCGCGCGCACTTCGGACTTCAATAATTTTCCGAGTGGAAACATCGCATGACCCAACTGAAACTGGTTCAGGCGATGCAGGAAGTAGCTTTGATCCTTGCTGTCGTCGGCGGCCTTGAGCAATTGAAACAGGCCGCCCGCTTCGCGCACCTGCGCATAGTGCCCGGTGGCGATAACCTCCGCGCCGAGCTGGATGGCGTGGTCGAGAAACGCCTTGAACTTGATTTCCGAATTGCACAGGATGTCCGGGTTGGGCGTGCGCCCGGCCTGGTATTCGCGCAAAAAATAGCTGAATACGCGCTCCTTGTATTCCCCGGAAAAATTTACCGCCTCGATGGGGATGCCGATGGTGTCGGCCACCGACACTGCATCCAGCAGATCCTGGCGCGACGAGCAGTATTCGTCGTTGTCGTCGTCTTCCCAGTTTTTCATAAACAGACCGGTCACGTCATGACCCTGCTGCTTGAGTAACAGTGCGGAGACAGCGGAGTCAACGCCGCCGGACATGCCGACCACGATTTTCTTAGCCATAGTGAATCAACAGGTCGAGCGGGTAGCACTTACCCGCGAGATAATCTTCGATACAGCGCAGCACCAGCGGGCTGCGGTGCCGTTCTTGCGCGGCGCGGATTTCGTCGGGTAGCAGCCATACGGCTTGCAGGATGCCAGTGTCCAGTTTGCGGGCCGCATCATGCCCGGTGATGGTGCCGGTGAAGGCGAAGCGCAGGTAGGTAGTGTCCGATTCCGGCGAATGCCAACGATAAATACCGAGCAGATGCTGTGGGGTGAAGGAATATGCCGATTCTTCCAGCACTTCGCGCGCTACTGCGACCAGCAATGATTCATCGGCCTCAAGATGCCCGGCAGGCTGGTTGAAGCGCACTCCTTGCGAAGTTTCTTCTTCAACCAGCAAAAATTTTCCATCGCGCTCGATGACAGCAGCGACGGTGACGTTCGGCTTCCAGATCATTTTTCACTCTGCCAAAATAAAAAAGGCAGGGTCGCCCCTGCCTTATTTCAAATGCGTGCGTATTACTTGGCAGCTGCGTCAGCCTTCTTTTCTTTCTTGGCTTTCTTTTCTTTCTTTGCTGGCTTGGCTTCTTCTTTCTTTTCTTCAGCTTTGGCAGCTGGCTTAGCTTCTTCTTTCTTTGCTTCTGCTTTGGCAGGTGCAGCGGCGGCAGCGGCAGGAGCGGCAGCTTTGGCAGGAGCAGCGTCAGCAGCAACAGCGGAGAAAGAAACAGCGGCGAATACACCAGCGATCAGTACGGATAACAGTTTGCTCATTGTGAACTCCAATTTTAAGTAGGTTAATAAACGTTTATGACACTACTGTGTCAGCGGCTTTAACGCACTGCGACTGTATTCGGTTGACACAGCCAAACAGTTTTTGTGGTGCCGGGGGGGGGAATCGAACCCCCACG
>CAIZNF010000433.1 GCA_903934275.1 uncultured Nitrosomonadales bacterium | reverse complement strand
TACACGACGCTCTTCCGATCTTTGGGGCAATCCGCCCTTAACCGGCTGAAGGTTGTGCAAGATGGCGGGTTGCTTAAAATATCCATGCCCACAGCAGCGGCGGCAGTGGCACAACAGCCATAACAAAATTGATAAAGGATTACCACGGGGGATATATGCGGCGGTCATACAAAATTATTGCTTTTATTCTGGCGGGGTTTATCTCTTTGCTCCTCGCAGTAGCATTCATTCCACCCCACACAACAATCCCGCAAGGCAAGGGTGGGGTGATTGTTAGTGGGGCGGCGTTTGTAGATGCTTACCCGATTGTCGATGTTTTCCATGTGAAGGGAAGCATTAACGGCATTCCCGTGGAAATGGCGGTGGATACGGGAGCATCGTATCTGACAATACCAAAATCTCTGGCTCGTGAAGCAGGCATTAGTTGCCTAAAGCGCATCACTGCTGAGACTTCTGGTGGGGAGGCCAAATTTTGTTTTGGTCACGCCGAGCGTGTGTTGATAGGGGGGCTGCTTTTACCCAATGTTTGGGTAGTGATAAAGCCTGTCGAAAATGGAACTGTGCTGTTAGGGCAATCCGCCCTGAGCCGCCTGCGGATTGTGCAGGAAAATAGAGCAATGAGGGTTTCCGTTTCTGCATCAAACATTGGTGAAGTAACTTTTAACACCCACAAGGAGTGAAATATGAAAACAGTATTGGAAGGGTTCTGTAGGGCAGGCACTAGCAGCTGCTCAGCATATTAATAAGAGTGGTGTGAATTGACCACTGCAATTATCGGTTTTATCACAACTATTTGCTTATGAAATAAAAGGGTTTGCCATGAATAAACAAGTCAAAGTTGCATGTGCAGGAGTGAAAAAAAGAAGAGCTGGCTATGCTTTGGCTTTAGCCTTGGGAGCAGCTACCATCGCCCCGGCTTCCAGCTCTATTGCAGGAGCACTGTATAGGTGTGAGGATAACAATGGCAAGGTAAGCTACCAAGACCACAAATGCCCCATGAATGACAAACAATTTATGCGATACATGGAAGAGAAAGTTAAGGAAGCCACCAAAGGGGCAGGTGTAGGAATGTCCATGCCCGCAGTGAAGGAAATACTCGTAACCCCCGACCCTATTGACCATGTTTATCGTGTTCGTGGGGGTGTCAACGGTGTGTCTACCGCAATGATGGTGGACACGGGGGCTTCGTACTTGTCCATTCCAAAATCCCTCGCCGCAAAGGCAGGTATCACCTGTGGCAAAACCACCCCTCTGGAGTCCTCTTCGGGCATGGCTACAGCTTGCTTTGCCACCGCCCGCGAGGTTCGGCTGGAGCACTTGGTTTTGCCCGATGTCCCTATAATTATCCTGCCTGTTGATAATGGCACGATACTGTTGGGGCAGTCTGTCCTTAACCGGCTAAAGGTTGTGCAGGAGGCGGGATTGCTGAGGCTTTCTGTCCCTGTTGCAGCGGCTGCGGCAGCGGTAAAGCAGCCATAACAAAATCATGCTTTGGCTTTAACTGTAGAGTAGCCCTTTCACAAACTTGCCGCTGTGGATTTTTCAACATTTGCCATCTTCATGCGGCATACGCACAAAAATGATTAAAGGAAATGCGATGGTACGTTGCCAAAAATGCGGTTATGAAAAAACAGATGCAGACTCTCATTTAGCATGTCCGAGGTGTGGTGTTGTTTACATCAAGTCACCCATTAGTGCAACACAAGCAGAGCAAGTTGTTTGCCCCAAGTGCGGCAATGAAAGAACTGAGGCAGACCCCCGCACAGCTTGCAGGAAGTGTGGGGTTGTTTACGTCAGACTACCGATTAAAAATTCTCCCTCAGAAACAAAAAAAGATACTCTCCAGAAACCCGCCAAAGATACCTCCCATTTATTCGGCACTAATTCTCGCCTAGATAGGCAGCTTATAATAAAAGGGGCGAGAATCAATGGCGATGCCGCTACATCCAGATTAAAATTTTTAGGTTTTGCAACGATTTCCCTCTTTTTAGTTTTGGGGGGATTTACGTTTTATACACAAACAGCAATTCCTGACGTTCCATCAGCGGTAATTGTCTCCCACCTCAGCGGTATTTATGCAGAATCTGATGAAATTTCAATCGCTTTTTCGCGCCACTCCCGCGCAAAGAGTTACCACATATATCGCTCTACTGCGCCCAATGTTCAGATTATCCCTGAGAATAAAATTTCTACTATTACGGGTAGACAGGAAGCAATAGATACAGATTTATCTGCTTCAACCACCTATTACTATAAAGTCACGGCGGTGAATGCAAACGGTGAAAGTGCGGCTTCAAGCGAGGTATCAATAAAAACTAAAGAAGCACGGCAAAAGAAGGTGAAGGTTATTGACGTGAG
>CAIZNF010000432.1 GCA_903934275.1 uncultured Nitrosomonadales bacterium | reverse complement strand
TGCTTGGTTTCGGGGAAATTTGATGCGATTGCCCTGGGACAATAGGTATCTGTCCCAGCGGCTTCACCAAAAACAATTCGACTCCGGTACCTTTGGTACACTTTAACTTTGAGTGTAAAATCAAAACCACGCAAGCGCCTTGGAGGGCACACCATGAACCACGCGATTGAACTACCGCAATCCCTGCTGAAACGGCTGGAGAAAGTCACAGCAGGAACGCGCACAACCCCTGCCGCAATCGTCAGGGATGCCGTCCGGCAGCGCGTCGCGTACGAAGAGTACAAGCGCAAAGAAATCGAAGCGGGGCTATCGGACATTGCGGCGGGGCGCGTTCACTCAACCGAAGACGTGAAAAAAATGCTGGGCATAAAGAATGTCAAAAAGCGTTGAGTATTCCACCCGCGCACGGAACAACCTAAAGAAGATCAAGGAATTCATCGAGCAGGACAACCCGGCTGCGGCGGCGCGGGTCGTTGAATATCTAACCAGCTCGGCGGATAGCTTGGCCGAATTTCCGCTGCTCGGTCATGTTGGCGAAATTGCAGGCGTTCGAGAACTGGTACTGACGAAATTCCCCTATACCATCGTTTACCGCCTTACACCGGGGCGGGTGCGCGTCATTACTGTGCTGCACCAATCTCAAGATCACGCATAGGGCCCAAAAAGGGGCCAGGCTCACATTAGTTTGCTAAACTTCTTGCCATGCCTCGTCGCCCCCGCATCCATCTTGCAAACCTGCCCTTGCACATCGTGCAGCGGGGGCACAACCGCGATGCATGCTTTTTTGCCGATGAGGACTATCACACTTATTGTCATTGGCTAGGAGAGGCACTCAAGTCCACGGGTTGCCTGCTTCATGCATACGTGCAGATGACCAACCATGTGCATTTATTGCTGACACCACCGGAACCGGAGGCCATTTCGCGGTTGGTGATTTCGCTGGGCAGGCGTTATGTGCAATACATCAACAAGACTTACCGTCGCACCGGCACGTTGTGGGACAGCCGCTACAAGTCGTCGCTGGTGCAGGCTGATGATTACCTGCTGTTGTGCCAGCGATATATTGAACTCAATCCGGTGCGCGCCGACATGGTGAATGATCCGGCTCAATATCGCTGGAGCAGCTACCGGGCGAACGGGCTTGGGCAAGCTGATCCGTTGCTGACACCGCATGATGTTTATCTCAGCCTTGGGCGGAGCGATGCCGACAGGATGGAAGCGTATCGGGCATTGTTCAGATCAGAACTCGATGCCGATGCAATTGGCGATATACGCACGGCGCTCGATCAGGGGCAACCGCTGGGGGATTCCCGATTTCTTGACAGCATAGAACGCGCCACGGGTCAGCGACGTGAAGCCAAACCGCGTGGACGACCACGAAAGCAGTTAGCAGAATCTGATGGGGCGGAAGATCAGTTGTTGATCGAAATTTGAGCCTGGCCCCTTATAATTGCACCACATTGATGCGATGATTGATAATTGACGCTTCCATTTCCAGTGCAATCATTCTCAACTCCTCAATATGAATCCAATCGTGGGCGCATTCTAGCAAGTAGTGCGGCGGATAGGTTACAACGCTACGCACATAAAGACCATAATGCGTGCCAACCTGCTTGGATTTTTATTTTGTTGGGTACAGGATGCCCAACGCTGCTTTTCTACGCCGCCTTGCGTAGCGTCTTGTGGATATTGATGCGTCGTATGGAGCAAAGAGGCCGTCGGTACGCTTTTACGTTTCCAACAACAATGCCTTGAAGCCAGCCTGCTGAAAGTGGATGTCTGCCGCCAATGCAGCTTGAATGCCGCGTTGCCGCATGACCACAAAAGACATGCAATCCGTCAGGCTCCAATCCTTGTCCAAACGCCCGCGAAAAAGCTCAAATGCCTCAGCGAACAAATCATCGAGCAAGGAGACGATTTCCACATCGGGGTCGTTTTCCAGCATGTCGATGATAGAAACAGCCGCGCCGCGATAAGAAACTTTAGCCAGCGCCGCGCCGATTTCAAGCAACACAGCGCGTGTGGTGGTGATGGTAGAACCCGATGCTTTCAGGTCACCGGCCAGTTGAACAGCCCTGTCATGATGACGGTCGCGCGGCGAGGCCAGCGCAATTGCAAACCCCGTGTCGAGGAAAACCGCCTTCGCTGACATCAATTCAGGCATCAGTTGCCATGCCCATAAAGATTTTTCTCAAACGTAGCCGAAAAATCAGGTGGCGCATCAATAGAAAGTTTTTGCGCTCCATCCAGAAAGGACACCGGCTTCTCCAAGGCTTGCCGCGCCTCGTTCTCCACCAGCACAATCACCTCAACTTTACTACCCGGCCTGAGTTCCGAGCTTTGCAGATGAATGGTGTGATTTTGATCAACCACCATTTGTTGACGAACAGCCAGCGCCATGATTGAACTCCTTGATTAAGTTTTTCGCATTATGCTCCAAGAAGATAGCAATGGACACATCAGGTTGCGTGCCAACCGGTTTGGATTTTTATTTTGTTAGGCACAGAGTGCCCCAGCTACGCAAGCGCCGCCGGGTTATAGCGTTCGATCACCTCATAGAGCGGCATCAAATCCCGCTTCTCTATCACCAACTCCAGCGCCCGGCAAAATGCTGGTAAATCCTTATCCTTGATGCTGGTGAGGAAGAAAGCTGGCAAGCCTTCCCTGATTGCCAGCAAGTCGGCAAGCATGTAGGCGACCCGTCCATAAAGCACAAAAAGGGGCCAGGCTCACATTAGTTTGCTAAACTTCTTGCCATGCCTCGTCGCCCCCGCATCCATCTTGCAAACCTGCCCTTGCACATCGCAGAAGTCCAAAGGTACCAGAAGTCCAAAGGCAGAAGTCCAAAGGTACCGGAGTCGATTTCTTTTCTTCACACATCACAATCCCCTCCTATAAATCAAAACCCATCTGCCCCGGCAACACGGCGTTTGATGGTTCAGCTTCACGCCTGCCGCGCGGTCGTAATCCCACCCGCCTACCTAATGCCGCTTCCACCTGCTCCCGGAATCGGTCGCTGCCGAGCGGCAAACCACGGCTCGATGCCTTGCGGATTTCATCCAATGCCGCCTCATCCAGCTGCGCCCTGAACAGTGCGCGGTAGGATGCTCTGCGCTCTGCTTCACTGCTGCCCAGCGCCGTGTAGAGCGGGTGCCCGGTAATCAGTTCGTTGCGCTCCCCGTGCCCGTGCCAGCGGTAGCTTGACCAGCGGTATTCGCCGGGGTCTCGCACCATGTCCGCACGCACCGGGTTCAGTTCGATGTACCGGTAGCAGGTCAGCAAATACGCTTCCGCATCGATCAGACTGGCCTTGTATCTCCCCTCCCAAACGCCGCCGCTCCGGTGATATATTTTGTTCACATACTGGGCATAGCGCCGCCCCAGGGATTGCATGAGGCGCGAAATCGCATCGGGGCGCTGGGCGGTCATCAGCAAATGCACATGATTGGTCATCAGCGCATAGGCGTGAATGTCGCAACCGTATTTCTTCGCGCCCTCCCGCAACCAGTGCAGGTAAAACAGGTAATCCTCATCGGCAAAGAAGCAGGCTTCGCGGTTATGCCCCCGCTGAACCACATGCTGCGGGTATCCAGCCAAGTTGATACGCGGACGGCGCGGCATTGTTCTTCCCCTTAGCTTGGTTCACCAAAAACAATCGGCCTGCACCTTTCACCAGTCGATCCAGGTTAATGCAGCGTCTCCGCCATTTCCATAAACACAGTCGGAGGCACATGAAATCTTGCCGCCAATGCTTGAATCTGACGCACGTTCAATTGGCGCGTACCGGATAACAACATAGAGATCACGCTTTGATTGCCCACTTCCGGCAAGTCTGATTGAGCCAGCCCGTGCTGATCCATCAAAAATCGCAACACCTCGCGCGGAGGTGCATCCGGCACAGCGTAGTGCTCTGCATCATAAGAGCGAATCAACTCCGAAACCAAATCAAACAAATCAAGCAGCGGATGTTTTTTCGCGCTGCCGATAACCTCAATCAGAGAGTCAGCCAAACTCACCATCTCGGTGTAATGCTTTTCATCGCGGATTGGAGAAATGTGCGTGGCACGGTTGAATTCCTGCCATGCGTTTTGCAGATCATTCAGATTCATTTTTTCCAAGCTCCTTTGTCGTATTCGGTATGAGTCAAAATCTGTTTGATATAGCAAAGCTGCCTATCAAAATGCAGAAACGTAATCAGGCGATATTTGTTTCCGGCAATATTGAACACATGCAACTCCCCAACCTTATCCACAGAACGAAACACTTCGCGCAATTCCGCAAAACTACTGAAACCTGTGCTCTCCATTGCCTTGCGCCATGCTTGCAGTGACCCACTGGCATCGTGATGAGTAGCGGAAAATTCCAGTAAGCGGCGATTGGTGATGACTCTCATGCTTGACGGTTATTGCAAAATGCAATAACCGTCAAGCAGGGTGAACATTGCGTAACCCAACCCGACAGGAGAAAGTAACGCTTAGTTGATCCTGAGGACTTGGTTCACCAAAAACAATTCGACTCCGGTACCTTTGGTAGTTCCGGTACCTTTGGTAGTTCATACCAATCACCTGCTCCGCCATCTATAAACCGTGGTCTGTCCCCTATTATTTGCACGATAAACATGGCAATGCGAGCGTTTTTGAAGCGGTGGATTGTGCTATCCATGGATTTGATTATGGCGAAGCAGCTTCACCATGTCAAACGAAGATATTGCTGGTGGTAGAAAATTGTGGTTCGCGCCTGATGTTCCAAAACAATTCAACTCCGGTACCTTTGGGTACCGCTGCCAAAAACAATTCAACTCCGGTACCTTTGGATACTATTTGGTTTTGTTATGCCAAACCAATTTGGCGCGCTACTTTATCCAAGGCATCGTCATTGGTCAGCAAACGTGCGCCGTGTTGTTCGGCCAACGCAAGATACAGGGCATCGTAAGCACTCAAATTGTATGTCTCGGCCAATGCACAGGCAGGCAGCAACAAGGTTTCATGTTCACAAAACCGAATCGGCAAAGACTTCACTGCCAACAGCAGTTCGCCCAATTCCTGTGCCGTCAGCTCGCCGCGTCGCCGTTTACGCAGCAAAACGTTAGCGGCTTCTACCAATATCAGTTGTGGAGCAAACACAACGGCTACACCGCTGGCCGCCTGATTCAAAGCATTTTCAACCTCAGGATGTATCGGACCATCGGGTATAAAAAGGCGAATCAGCGCGGAAGTATCAATCACCCACATCATCTTGCGCGATCCTGCCGGACATCATTCACGGTATCGCCCAACTCGCGCCCGGCCAAGCGTAACCGCCACGCCCGTGCCGCCGCCAAACCGGGGCTGGCTGCCAACCTCGTTTCCCGCTCAATCATGCTGCGAACTTGCTCCTGCATGCTGCGATGATTTGCGGTGGCCATCGTTTTCAACGCCTCATACGCTTCATCCGACAAATTGCGAATACTCAATGCTTTCATAATACCCCCCTTGCCATCAAATTGCATTCGT
>CAIZNF010000431.1 GCA_903934275.1 uncultured Nitrosomonadales bacterium | reverse complement strand
TGCTGCATCTTCCTCACGTGACACATCCGTGATTAACACCATATGCGCCACATCGTGGCCACTTGCGTCTTGTAACGGCAAAAATGCCATTCGGTAGGGAGTGTTGCCTTGTGATACTTCAAGTATGGAGTTCGTGTTTTTCAGGTTTCCGCTGACAAGACGCTCGGTCAGCATGGCAGGCACGATTTGGCCAGCCTGACCGCCGAGCAACACAGTAGGAAAGCGATCCCAATCAGGGGTGTGCCCCAGCGCGCGCGTGCCATCCTCCCATGCTTTACGGTCAAGATGTGCCTTGTCGATTAGTACAAAAACCTCAACCCCGAAAAAATCGCGCAATTTCTGCAACACACGGTCAATCTCAATGCCGATCTCCACATAACCAATCAGGCGTTGTGTCTTATCATCATACCAGGGTGTGACTAGGCGCAGGGTAAAGGTGCCCAGCGGCCCCAGCTCAACACCAAAAGAAGTATTGCCATTTTTTTCGGCTGCCAGCGTGGTAAACCTGTCGATACGGTCACCAAATCGATTCGGGGCATGCGCACGTACCAGATTCACTCGTGCGGGGTCGCTGAAGTAAAGGTGCGAAATAGCGAAGTCTTTTTTAAGCTCATCGAAAAGCGTGGCCGAGTGCGCCAGTAATTGCTGCCGATTGCGGTTCGCCAGCGCGGTTTGCAGTACTGGGTCTCGTTTTAATGTATCCATGACCGCTTGAAGTGCGCCGGCATCATAACGGATACTGTCTTCGTAGAAATCCTGTGCCGAGGCGCGTATAAGAATCACGCCTTGCTGAATCGATTGATGCCCTTGCCGGTAAAGCGTGAACATCAGCATCAAGATGATGCACAGAATAGAAAATGCTAGCGGCGCTAGAAACAGCAGGCGCAGGCGCTTGACTTCTTTTCCGCGCTCAAACAACCCAGTATTATGGCTTCCAGATGGGTGTGTTTGTTGATTCTGGTCAGAAAGCACGATTTATCTCCGTCGGTATTTCATGTCTTCGGTCAAAAGATGTTCGATTAACGCCGTTTTTATTTTCAGCCCAGCATCTATCAATTCATACTCCAGACAATTGTGCTCGAAACGCTGCATAATTGTGTGCAAGGCAGCCATAAGCTGCACGTGCTTTTGGGTATGTGCAACTGCATCAGGGTAGTTCCACTCCCTGAACAATGCTTCCTCATGGGCAAAGTGCGCTTTTGCATCTTCCAGAATAGCGCGCATGCGCTGTTTGACTTCCTCTATCCCCATGCGCTCGGCGATGGCCTCATTCAGTTGGTTGATGAGTTGCATGAAATGCTGATGTTCTGCGTCAATTTCAGGAACGCCCATGCTCAAGCTGTCATCCCACTCTAAACGCCAGGATGAGCTAGTCTGCAAAGACATAATGCTGCTCGCGGAACAGTTTGACGCAAGCATCTACTACCTGTGTGTCGAATGCCTTGCCTTTGTTGCGTGTAATTTCTTCTAACGCGGCATCAATACCCAAGGCAGGGCGGTAAGGACGGTGCGACATCATAGATTCCACCACATCGGCTACGGCTAGAATCCTCGCCTCAAGTAGAATTTGATCATTGCTAAGTGCCTGTGGATAGCCGGTGCCATCCGTTCGTGGTGTTGAAACACGATTTGCGCGATTGGCCAGGGAAAATCGATCGTTTTTAAAATGTCGTAGCCGCCCTGACTGTGTTCTTTGATGATACCGAACTCAAATGTTGTAAGCTTTCCAGGCTTACTGAGGATTTCGGCGGGTACTTTAATTTTGCCTATGTCATGTACGACGCTGGCCAAATGAATGCATTCAATCTGGCTGTCGGACAGTTGCATCTCTTTAGCAATCGCGACGGCGATATCCGCAACACGGCGTTGATGACCCGCGGTATAGGGGTCACGCATTTCAACGATAGAAGCTAAGGCTGATACTGAATCTAGCAGAGTGGATTTTAGCTTGAGCTCGCTCTCAACTAGGGCTGCTGTACGTTTTTTCACTTGGCTTTCAAGATTGTTGCGTAAATCGCCCAACTCCAGATGTGTCTTGACGCGTGCCAGCAACTCTCTACGCTCATAGGGCTTTGTCACATAGTCCACCGCACCAAGCTCGAAGCCCTGTATTTTCTCGCCCATTTCTGAGGCTGCACTGACAAAAATCACCGGTATGTCGCGTGTTTCAGGCTGCGCCTTGAGCCGACGGCAGACTTCATAGCCGTCCATCCCGGGCATGCGGATATCTAACAAAATAAGCTTTGGAGGATTGTTAGTCGCCGCGTTCAGTGCCAGTTCGCCGCAGATTGCCGCACGTACATCATAACCTTCTGCCTTGAGTATATCCGTCAGTAGTTTCAGTGATGCTGGGGTATCGTCTACTACAAGTATTGTATTGTTGTTTTTTGTCATAAAGCGGTCTCCGCAGGTATTTCCTTTAATGCCTCAAGAATGGTAGGGTAGTTATAGTCACCAACAAGCTGTAACAGTCGCTGGCTTAAATCCACATCATAAGCCGCAACTTTATCAATGCTAGCATGGATGCGATCTTCCCGCAGGCTCTCCAGCGCCAGTTTCAACTCATCGCGTAATTCCTGCGGCAACACTGCCAGCATTGCCGCCGTCAATACACCGACCGGTGTTGCTTGTGCAATCTGTGTATCCGCATAAACATATTGCACGCCCAACTGACGGCTCAAACTATCGTAGATTTCATTAAAACGATAAGGCTTACGCACAAAGTCATCCATCCCCGCCACCAGCATCTCATCACGCTGCTCCATGAACGCAGACGCCGTAACAGCCACAATCTTCACTTCTTTACCCTCTGGGAGTAAACGGATAGCTTTAGTCGCCTCGATACCATCCATCAACGGCATACGCCTATCCATAAAGATCAAGTGCGGATGCCAGCTCTGGAATAGGGCTACACCCTGTTTGCCATCTTCGGCCAGTTTCACTTCCAAGCCGATGCGCTGCATCAGTTGGGTGAGCAAT
>CAIZNF010000430.1 GCA_903934275.1 uncultured Nitrosomonadales bacterium | reverse complement strand
TTCCCCCTCCCCAACCCTCCCCCGGAGGGAGAGGGGGCAAACGAATCGCTACGCGAGTTTCACGTTAACGCGATTCATGGATTGCCCTGCTAAAACAACTCAACGCCGCCCGTGTCGAAATTGTCCTGCGCGACCGGGTTGGATTTTTTTGCATCCAGCGTGACCACATGATCGTGCAACAGGCGATTGTAGGCGGCAATTTGATCCAGGTATTCGCGGGGGCTTGGGCTGTCCGTTCCCCTGCTCATCTCGTTGGCGATTTCCTGCATGGCGGATATGCGCATCTGGGCATGGCCGATCAGCTGGGAACTCATGTCCTGAAACTGCAATGTGGAAACCGCCACGCCCACGTTATGCTCGACCTTCGCGTTGAGCAGATTCAGCTCGACCGCATTATTTGCGATGGTTGCATTAAGCTCGGTGAGATCCGTCATCATGGATTTAACATGCTGCTTGGAGTCCATCACGAAGGTCATGTCGTTTGCCGCAAGTTTGTCGATGTAATGCTCGGCATTAACCAGCGATTCGCTGACATTGCCCACCAGCTTGCGTATCTGCTTGCTGAACTTGTTGGTGTTTTCGGAAAGGTTGCGCACTTCGTCGGCAACCACGGCAAACCCGCGCCCAGCCTCACCGGCACGCGCCGCTTCAATCGCCGCGTTCAGAGCGAGCAGGTTGGTTTGTTTGGCGATGCCCTCCACCTCGTTCAGGATGACAAGAATGCTGGAAACCTGCGCGTTGATGGCATCCATTTTCTCCACCAGCTCCATCGCGTGTTTGCTGTTTTCAATAGTGCTATCAACAAATTCGTTCATCGCTTTTTCGGTGTCATGGACGAAATGCTCGAATTTTTCTTTTGCGCTTGCGCCTCCGCTGTCCGAACCGCCTTCCGTGATAAACAGCGTCAAGGCTTGCTGCGCGCGCACTTCTTCGGCCATTGCGGTAAAGGTGTTAATCAGCGTGGAAATAGCCTCGCTGAGAATAGTCTGGGTGTTGCCCAGCTCGGTGTGCGCGGAGTTGAGCTGGTTGGATACTTCCTTGCCGAACTGCACATGAAACGCGTTGCTTTCATGAATGAGAGGCGTGGTGCTTTGTGCCGACGGATCACCGGTTTCAGGCGGCGCTGCATTGGCGCGGCTGAGCAGATAACACCAGAGTGGGACGAGTAGAAGAAACAGCAGCACATCGGCTATGGCGGCGCTCGCGCTGGAGAAATACAGCGCGTGCCCACCCAGCAAAACACCGCTAAGCAATGCGCCAATGATGGCAAGAAGAGGAAAATTTGTCATAGTTTGTAGTTACCAAATCTAATTTGCGCTATTTTCATCCCAAGTCGGGTAATTCTGATCCTAAGCCGGACGAGCCGTAACCAAAAATGTAGGTCGGGCTCTGCCCGACATGGTGGGCAGAGCCCACCCTACGGTTTTGTTGAAAGATTCTTATCGCGTTTTGACATTATTTGACTGATAAGTGATGTCAAAACATGACAAGAATTTTCATGCAGCGCAACCCCCTGTAGAAGCGGTCTCTAGGCCGCGATAAAACTGATCGCGGCCTGGAGACCGCTCCTACGCCACACCCCTTTGGTTCCGGCTCGTCCGGCTTAGAATGATGGCGTAGGTTAATGCAAAACTAATTCGGCGAATGGCACAATGCGCTGCTGTCGGTTTCTCCCGCCACCGCGATTCTTTCCAGCGCGGCAAGCACTTCCATGCTGTCCGCTTCCAGTTTTCCGACCAGGTCGATACCGCGCAACGCATCACCGTTGCGAAATACCGTAACGGCTTCCCTGCCATTCTGGTGGAATGATTGGTGCGGGTTCGCCACGGCGGCGTAGCCATCCAGCTTGGAAAAACAATCCTTGCCTTCGCCCTCAAAATACCACTTACCCAGCCGGCACGCGGTATGCGACGCAAAGCTGTCGGCAGTGCGGTCCGATATTCCCATGAACACTTTATAAATTTCAAACTTGTAAAGAATATGGTCGATCTTGGTGACTTCGACAAAGCTGCGCAACGCCGCCGCCGAAATCGCGCCCTCCATCTGGTGCGACAGATCCAGCAGGTGCTTCATGTTATTCATCACGCCAGCAACATCGCGTCCAAACACCTGCGACTTCGATGCCAACCCCTCCATCTGCACTTTGGTGCGGTCGGTTTCGCCTTGAATGGCAACCACAATCGTCGAAATTTCGCTAGTCGCCTTCGCGGTACGCTCGGCCAGCTTGCGCACTTCATCGGCGACCACGGCAAAGCCGCGCCCTTGTTCGCCCGCGCGTGCAGCCTCGATTGCCGCGTTGAGCGCCAGCAAATTGGTCTGGTCGGCAATCTCCTTGATCAGTTGGATGATGCTGCCGATTTGCGCCGCGCGCTCGGTCAGATTCTGCACGTTTTGCGAAGTTTGCAGCGTATCCCCGGATAGGGCATCCAGGCTATTCGCGATCTGCAACACGGCTTCGCGATTACTTTCCGAAATGCTGGCGGCTTCGATGGCATGTTGCATCTCTTCGCGCAACGCCGTCGCAGCAGCGGCTTGGGATTGTTGCAACACGGCAAAAGATTCGCCGAACCCCTGCATATTGGCAAACAGCCTCGACGAAGTTTCATGTTCCATCTGAGTTCCCGCAAGCTCCGCACGCACCGCGTCGCGCTCGCTTTCAAGCGCCGCCAAATTGCTGCGCAGCGTGGCAATTTCCCGATCTGTTTGAATCATCCTGTCGTGTAATGACTGGTGCTCCCGTCTCAATTTTCCGCAAAACATTGTTCATCTCCTGATATGTGGGTAGTGGAAAACAGGAAGTAGGCTTCCTCGTAGGTTGGGCAAAGCGCAGCGTGCCCAAC
>CAIZNF010000429.1 GCA_903934275.1 uncultured Nitrosomonadales bacterium | reverse complement strand
GCAAAGCCCGACGATAAATGGACAATTCAAGTTCAAAAAATGCATTCTGCAAGGAGCTTGCGTGATAGTTTTTCAGCCAAATAAACGTAATACCCTTTTCCGCTATCTATCTTGGTTGGCAGGGGCGCTGCTGCTTGCCATCGCCGCTTGGTTCTTTACGCGGCCGGAGCCGGTTCGCGTGCAGTTATTCAAGGTTGAGCGCGGTGTGGTGGAGGCGACGGTGAGCAACACTCGTGCGGGAACGGTGAAGGCATGCCGCCGCGCTAAACTGGCTCCGCCGGCGGGTGGGCAAATTGCACATCTGCTGGTGAAAAAAGGGGAGCGAGTCAAGACCAACCAGATATTGCTGGAATTGTGGGACGACGATTTGCAGGCGCAGGCGCGGTTGGCGGAGCAACAGCTTAATACCGCAAACACGCGCATCGACGAGGTGTGTACTGTCGCCGATATGAGCAGCAAGGAAGCGGCGCGGGCGCGCCAGTTGCGCGAGCGCGGTTTTATTTCGTCGGAAGGGTTGGAGCGCGCCGAGGCTGACGCGAAAGCCAAGCAGGCATCCTGTACGGTGGCGCGTAGCGAGATTGAACAAAGCCGGTCGCGTATCGCAGTGGCACATGCCGGTTTGCGGCGTATGGTGTTGCGCGCGCCGTTTGATGGCATTGTGGCCGATATCAGCGGTGAGCTGGGCGAGTACGCCACGCCTTCGCCGCCCGGAATTCTGACACTGCCCGCCATCGACCTGATTGATGACCGCTGCATGTTTGTCAGTGCGCCGATTGATGAGGTGGATGCGGCTAACATCAAAGTGGGGCAGGTGAGCCGCATCACACTGGACGCGATCAAGGGCAGATCATTTGCCGGCAAGGTCAAACGCGTCGCACCATACGTGCTGGAGCTGGAAAAACAGGCGCGCACCGTCGAAGTGGAGGTGGAATTTGTTGAGCCGCCCACATCTGAAAATTTACTGGTCGGCTATAGCGCCGATGTTGAAATCGTTCACGCGGCCCATGATAAAGTGCTGCGCATCCCCACGCAAACACTGCTGGAAGGTAAGCGGGTATTGCTTTACAGGGCCGATGTCACACTTGAAGAACGCGCTGTGACAACCGGCCTGACTAATTGGGAGCACACTGAAATTATCGCCGGGTTGAACGAAGGCGACCAGATCGTGATGTCGCTGGATCGACCCGGCGTGAAAGCTGGCGCGAGGGTGCAGCCGGAAGCAAACAAACCTGCTAAATGATTCGCCTGGATAAAGTCAGCCGCAGCTTTATGGTCGGCGATCAGCAGGTCGCCGCGTTGCGCGGCATCGACCTGAATATCGCGGCGGGTGATTATGTCTCGATCATGGGGCCGTCCGGCTCCGGTAAATCAACGCTGCTTAATTTGATCGGCCTGCTGGATCGTCCGAGTTCCGGCACTTACCGGCTGGATGGTGGTAACGTCACCGATTTGACCGACGATCAACAGGCCAAAGTGCGCAGCGAAAAAATCGGCTTCGTATTTCAGGCGTTTCATTTGGTGCCACGCCTGACTGCCGCGATGAACATTGAGCTGCCGTTGATTCTGTCTGGTGTGCCCGCCGCCGAACGTAAAGATCGTGTCCGGCAACTACTGGTAAATTACGGCTTGGCGGATCGTGCCGATCATCGTCCCGACCAGCTCTCCGGCGGGCAGCGTCAGCGCGTGGCGATTGCGCGCGCCACCAGTATGCATCCCGCTGTGTTGCTGGCCGACGAGCCGACCGGCAATCTCGACCAAACCACCGGCAAGGAAGTGATGAACCTGCTGGAACAGCTGGTGGAGCAACAAGTCGCGCTGATTGTTGTCACCCACGATCCTGTCATCGGTGGGCGCGCGGCGCGCCAGTTGCATATGGTGGATGGGCAGATCACCGGTGAGATGGGGCGCGCACATGAAACTGATTGATGTCGTGCAGTTCGCGTTAAGCAGCCTGCGCGGCAGCCCTGCACGCACCTTGCTGATGATGCTCGCAATGTCCATCGGTGTCGCATCGGTTGTGGTGTTGACCGGGTTGGGCGAGGGGGCGCGCCGCTATGTCGTCAATCAGTTTTCTTCGCTGGGTACCAATCTGGTCATCGTGTTACCCGGTCGCACAGAAACGGCTGGCATAGGGCCGGGCATGTTGCTCGGACAGATTCCGCGCGAATTGAGCCTGGACGATGCGCAGGCTTTATTGCGCAGTCGTGCCATCGGGCGCATTGCTCCGCTGACGCTGGGTTCGTCGCAAATTTCACGGGACTCGCGCAACCGCGAAGTGGTGGTGCTGGGCTCGACTGCGGAGCTGCTCGAAGTGCGCCACATGAACCTGGGACAAGGGCAATTCCTGCCCGCCGGAGATATGCATTCCAGCGAGTCAGTGTGTGTGCTGGGCGCAAAAATCAAGCGCGAGTTGTTCGGTCAGGAGTCGGCTATCGGTGTCTGGATACGGTTGGGAGACCGGCGTTTCCGCGTGGTTGGCGTGATGGCGAGTCAGGGCGAATCAATGGGATTCAATACTGATGAAATCGTCATCGTGCCGGTCGCGTCGGCGCATATGTTGTTCAATACCTCCGGCCTGTTCCGCGTGCTGGTGGAGGCGAAAAGCCGCGATGCCATCGAACAAGCCAAGCATGATGCTGAGGAGATTTTATTGCGCCGCCACAACGGCGAACGCGATGTGACCGTCATCACGCAAGATGCCGTGCTGGCAACCTTCGACCGTATTCTGCGCGCACTGACATTGGCGGTTGGCGGCATCGCCTCCATCAGCCTCGCAGTTGCGGGTATCCTCATCATGAACGTGATGCTGATCGCCGTCACGCAACGCATCAAGGAAATTGGCTTGCTCAAGGCATTGGGCGCACCCGCCGCACAAATCAGAAACCTGTTTTTTGCCGAAGCGATTCTGCTGTCCGGCATCGGCAGTATAACTGGCCTTATTCTCGGCGAAGCGGGCGTATGGATGATCGGAAAGCTCTATCCCTCATTGCCGGTGGTTGCCCCCTGGTGGGCGGTACTGGCGGCACTCGGCACATCGCTCGGCACCGGCATCTTGTTCAGCGTGTGGCCCGCACGGCGCGCCGCACGGCTCGATCCGGTGATGGCGCTGGCGGGGCGATGAATTTGATGGCTTGCGATGTATGGACAAAGTATTGTATTTGACCTTTGGCTGTCCGCTGGGTAACCTGCCAGCATAGATTGAATGTGCCAGATTAAATGTAACGGGGGGAGATAATGAAAATTGCCGGTAAACGCAAGGAACGTGACATCACTTTTCACGCCGACGGTGCTTTGTTGAGAGAAGGTGCGTTGTTCAATACCGAAATGCAAAAAATGCAGTCCACTTTTTGCTTCCCGCGCGGCGTGTATCGTTACAAATCTCATGAAGACGCTGATCGGCACATGATGGAATGTGTGGTTGACTCGATGGTCGCTGTTCAGAAAAGCAGACATGGCTGAAGAGGAATATGCACGCCCGGCAACGATAACCGACCTGAAAGCTGTTATCCAATCCCTCAACGAGAATAACGTCGATTATTTCCTGATTGGGGGATATGCCTTGTTTGCGCACGGCTACTATCGCGCCACAACTGATATTGATTTTCTAGTACCTCCAACCAGCGAGCAGGGAAAACGGGTAATCAAAGCATTGCTGGTGTTGCCCGAAAGAGCGAGTGAGCAAATCGATCCCATCTGGTTCGAAGAAGGCGAAACGATCCGCGTGGCAGACGAATTTGTTATCGATTTATTATTCAATGCCTGCGGCGAAACCAACCAGACACTTTCACGCTATGCAGAAATTGTTGATCTCGACGGCATCCCTGTACGCACCCTGTCTCTCGAAGGATTACTGCTCACCAAGCAAACCGTGCGAGATAAAGATGTGATGGATAGAATGATATTGCAGCGCGCGATAGAGGCTGCAAAATGAAAACCAATAATGCCGTACTTAATCTGACCGTGGGCGAGCCGGTGACTGCCAGCCTCGCGCGTGCCGTTGCCGCCATGAAAGCCACCAGGCAAGGCAAAGCGGTGCAACCTTATTTCTGTGTTGGTTTCGACGATGTTGGTGAGTTGTTCTCGGCCTTTACCCCCAAGCGTTGGGAATTGATCGGTGTGTTGCGCGAAGGTGGTGCAATGACTGTTGCGGAACTTGCGCGCCAACTTAAACGCGACTACAAAAATGTCCACAGCGACTGCGAGCGTCTGATCGAATGGATGGCGATTGAGAAGAACGAAAAAGGTTTGGTTTTTGCGCCCTACGACGAGATCGTGGTGGATATGAAATTGCCGGAGAGACGGGCGGCGTAGAAGCAATGGAACTATTCCGCCAGCCTCTCGTTAATCCGCGCCTTATTGCCAAGCGCTGCCCAACCGCGCCGACACCGGCACAGCACAAGCAGATTCTGCACGACTGGGCGCAGACCATCCGCGATGGCAGCATCACCAAGAAGAGCAATAAGGAGGCCGCGATTCGCAGCGCCTTTATCCAGAAAATTTTTGCCGGGATTCTGGGCTATGTGCCTTTTGGCAGCGGTGCGGCGCAGACTATCGCCGAAGAACATCACACCGGCTCAGGCAGCGCCGATGCCGCGCTGGGCCATTTTGGCGGCGGAAAAAGTGCAGTCATTGCGCCGGTCGAGCTCAAGGGTGCGGACACCACCAACCTCGACGCAATCATGCCGGGGCGGCACAAATCCCCGGTACAGCAGGCGTGGGAATATGCGGCGGATATTCCGGGACGCAAATTCATCGTGCTTTCCAATATGGTGGAAATCCGCCTCTATTCCTATGCGCACACGCGGCAGGTTTACGAGCGTTTCGATCTGCTCGCGCTGGCCGACAGCGATGCCGAATACCAGCGCTTCCGCCTGTTGCTGGGCGCGGAAAACCTGCTCGGCGGACAAACCGAAAAACTCCTCGCCGAAAGCGCCAATGCGGAAAAAGAAATCACCCAGCAGCTATACAGCGACTACAAGGCATGGCGCGTCCAACTCATCCTCGCGCTGGCGCAGAACAACGCTTTGCCGCTGGCCGACATCATCACCCACGCGCAAACCATCCTCGACCGGATGCTGTTCATCGCCTTTGCCGAAGACCGCGAGTTGCTGCCTGCGCACACGCTGGATACCGCCTATAAGCTGAACAACCCGCTGGCTTCCCATCCTGTCTGGGATAACTTCAAGGGGCTGTTTCGCGCAGTGGACAAAGGCAATGCCGCGCTCGGCATCCCGGCCTATAACGGCGGCCTTTTCGCACTTGATGCCGCAGTCGACGGGCTGATGCTGCCGGACAGCACCTGCGAGATGTTCAGACAGTTGGGCGAATACGACTTTCAATCTGAAGTCGGCGTGGCCGTACTCGGGCATATCTTCGAGCAATCCGTCGCCGACCTCGAAGAGCTGCGCGAAATAACCGATCTCGACACCTTCAGGCTCAAGGCGGACGAAGCAAAAATTGCCAGACAGGCGCGCGGCGTATCCGGCAAGCGCAAGCAGCACGGCGTGGTCTATACGCCGGACGACATCACCGCCTTCATCGTCGAGCAGACGCTGGGCGGCTATCTCGAACAACGGCGCAATGTGCTGCTGGCGAACTATCTCGACGCCAAACAGCCGCAGGACGAACAAGGCAACCTCCGCTACCGCGCACCCGGCAAGGAAGAAAAAGCCAGGCACGGCAAGCTGAAACTCACCGACCACGCGCGTCTTACCGAATATCTGTTCTGGCACGCCTGGCGCGACGAACTGCAGCACATCAAGGTGGTCGATCCGGCCTGCGGCTCCGGCGCATTTTTAATTGCCGCCTTCGACCTGCTGGATGCCGAATACCGCAACGTCAGCGAGCAACTGCAAGCCATCACCGGCACACGCGACCTGTTCGACATCAACCGCGAAATTCTCAACGGGAATCTCTATGGCGTTGACCTCAACCCGGAATCTATCGAGATCACCAAGCTATCGCTATGGCTCAAGACTGCGCAGCACGGCAAGCCGCTGCAATCGCTGGAAGCCAACCTGCGCGTGGGCAACAGCCTGATTCAGGGGCAGGAATTTTCCGAACGTGCCTTTGATTGGCAATTCGCCTTCCCCGATGTTTTTTCCCCTCGCCCGCAGGCGAGAGAGGGGCAGGGGGAGAGGGTGTCCGGTTTCGACGTGGTGCTGGGCAACCCGCCGTATGTGCGCATGGAGCGCATTAAACCGATCAAGCCCTATCTCGAAAAACACTACACCGTCGCCAGCGACCGAGCCGATCTTTATTGCTACTTCTTTGAGCTGGGCGTGCGCCTGCTGAAAGCGGGCGGACGGCTGGGTTACATCTCATCTTCCACCTTCTTCAAGACCGGCTCCGGCGAACCCTTGCGCCGTTACCTGCTGGAAAAGACCAGCCTGCTGGCGCTGGTGGATTTCGGCGACCTCCAAGTGTTCGAAGGCGTGACCACTTATCCGGCGATCATCGTTCTGGAGAAAAACATCTCTCGCCCGCTTGCGGGAGCGGGGGAGAGGGAAATCCGTTTTCTTGCCCTCACCGCCAAATACGAAACCAGCCTGGCTGAGTACTTTCGTAAGCACGCACAAACCATGCTGCAAAACCAGTTGAAACACGATAGCTGGCAGCTGGAAGGCGACGCTCCCGCGCGCCTGCGCACCAAGCTCATGCAAGGCCGCGCAACTCTGAAACAAATATATGGCTCGCCGCTGTATGGCATCAAAAGCGGGTTGGAAGAAGCATTCGTCGTGGATCGTGCCACGCGCGATGTGCTGGTGGCGCAAGGCCCGAAATCGACCGAATTGCTCAAGCCGTTTTTGGAAGGCAAGGATTTGAAGAAGTGGCGCATTGAGCCGCAAGACCTGTATCTGATTTACATTCCCAAGGGCGTGCTCGATATCGAGGATTATCACGCCATCAAGGCGCATCTGTTGCCGTTCAAGGCTAAACTTGAAAAGCGCGCTACCAAGCAGGCGTGGTTCGAGTTACAGCAAGCGCAAGAAGTTTATGCTCAACAATTTCCAAAAGCAAAGTTGATCTATTCCGATATTTCTCAAGCGGCAAAATTTTCAATAGATAGAAGCGGGAGCTATTTTCCTACAACCGGTTTTGCTATACCTACTGATGATTTCTGCTTGTTGTCTGTTCTGAACTCAAGAGTTATTTGGTGGCTAGTGCGAAAAATATGCCCAGCCATACGCGGTGGTTTTTCTCGACTAAAAACTCAATACATCGAAACTCTGCCCATCCCCGCCGTCAGCGTAGAAGAAAGAGCCCTTCTCGCCTCTCTTGCGCAGCAGTGCCAGCAAGCCGCCGAAGCGCGCCGCGACACACAGGCTGCTTTTTGCCAACGCATCCCCGACCTTGCGCCGGGCGGTAAGGCCAAGCTCACGCAGAAGCTGGAACGCTGGTGGGAGCTGGATTTCGCCGCGTTCCGCGCTGAGGCGAAAAAACTCTTCAAGCAGGACATCCCTCTCGCCGAGCGCAATGATTGGGGAAGCTACTTCAACAGCCAGCGCGACATCGTGCAAGGCTTCACCGCGCAAATCGCGCAACACGAAGCCGCACTCAACCGTGCGGTGTACGCGCTGTTCAGCCTTACAGCGGAAGAGATTGCGCTGATTGAGGCGTGATGCCACTGGAATGACACGCCCATGCTATTCCCCGACCTAATCCGCCTCACCACCTCCAGCTTCGTCGCTTATCGGCTGCGCAGCTTCCTGACCGGCCTAGGCATTGCTATCGGTATCACGGCGGTGATCTTGCTCACTTCCATCGGCGAAGGATTGCATCAGTTTGTGCTGGCGGAATTCAGTCAGTTTGGCACTAACCTGATCGCTATTCAGCCCGGTAAGACGCAGACTCAGGGTGGCAACGTGGGCATCTTCGGCTCGGTCAAGACAATTTCCATTGAGGATGCGCAGGCCCTGCGCCACTTGCCGAATATCGAGTACGTCAACCCCAGTGTAACGGGCAATGCCGAGCTGCGCTTCAATGGCAAGACGCGTCGCACCACGGTAATTGGGGCGGGACACGATCTCACCAAGGTGTTGGTAATTAATGTGCAGACCGGCAGTTTTCTGCCCGATGACGATCCTACTCAGGCGCGCGCGCTGGTTGTGCTGGGCACGAAAGTAAATCAGGAATTGTTTGCCGGGCAAAACCCGCTCGGCAGCTATTTACGCATCGGCGGGCAACGCTATCGCGTGATCGGAGTAATGGAACCCAAGGGGCAGATGCTTGGGTTCGATCTCGACGACACTGTGTTTATTCCCGCCGCACGCGCACTGGAATTATTCAATCGTCCGGGATTGATGGAAATCCAGTTGAGCTACAAAGCCAACGCTGACTTGCAAGGCGTGGTGAACTCCATCACCGCGTTACTCAAAGAGCGGCACGGGCGCGAAGACTTCACGCTGATCCCGCAGGAAAAGGCGCTTGAAGTGCTTGGCTCGGTGCTGGATGTGATCACCTTTGCGGTCGGTGCGCTGGGCGGGATTTCTCTATTGGTAGGCGGTGTCGGCATCCTCACCATCATGACTATGGCTGTCACCGAGCGCACCGCCGAGATCGGCCTGCTGCGCGCTTTGGGCGCGCGCGAACGGCAGGTGCTGATGCTGTTTCTGGGCGAGGCGATACTGCTGTCGGCGCTGGGCGGTTTGGCCGGGCTGGCGCTGGGAGTGGGTATCGCGCAAGGAGCGCATCTGCTGTTTCCGGGGTTGCCGGTACACACGCCGTGGCTATTTGCGGCGCTCGCCGAATTAAGCGCGATCACCATTGGCTTGGTAGCGGGTGTGATGCCGGCGCGGCGTGCGGCGCGACTCGATCCGGTGGAGGCGTTGCGGACGGAATGAAATGGCGGGCTTATGGAAAACGTGGTTTTGTTGCCCATTACCCTAGAAGCGGCAGTTGTCAGAAAATTATGAGTGACTTCAAATCGTTGTGTGGTTTTCGTAGGTGCGAATTCATTCGCACCTGCGCCCCCTTCAATTATCCGATGTAGGCTCATTCCACCGCATCCTGTTCAGCAAGCCCCCCCCGCTCCCTTTGCGGCAGCGTGAAATAGAACGTCGCCCCCTGCCCTTCTATCGCCTCTGCCCACACCTCGCCATTGTGCCTGCGGATAATGCGCTGTACCGTGGCCAACCCGATACCGGTTCCCTCAAATTCGCTCACTGTATGCAACCGCTGGAATGTGCCAAATAATTTGTGCGCATACTCCATATTGAATCCGTCGCCGTTATCGCACACGAAAAACGTGCGTTCCCCTCCAACGTCGCGCTCACCGAATTCGATTTCCGCATTAGCCTTTTTGCCGGTAAATTTATAGGCATTGCCGAGCAAATTATTCATCACGATGCGTAGCAGGCCGGAGTCGGCTTGCACTGACAGCCCTTGCTGCAAAACAAATTTCACTTGCCGCTCAGAATTTGTTTTACTCAGATCATCCGCCACATCTTCGGCAATTTTGCTCAAACCAACCCACTCCCGCTTCAACGGGCTGCGCACCACCTGTGACAGCTGCAACATGTCGTCGATCAGGTGGCCCATGTGCTGGCTCGCGCGGCATACACGACCCAACCAATCTTGCCCGGTAGCGTCCAGTTGCGCATGATATTTTTTCGACAAAACCCGGCTAAATCCATCGATACTGCGCAACGGCGCGCGCAAATCATGCGACACGGAATAGCTGAATGCTTCCAGCTCCTTGTTGGCGGCTTCCAGTTGGCGGGTGCGCTCTTGAACCCGGTGTTCCAGCCCTACATTGAGCTGCACGATTTCATCTTCCACCTGCTCCCGGCGTTGCTTATTGGCAAACATGTCAAGCGCAAGCGACACGGCGGAAACAAGATCCAGCATCAATCGGATAATGTCCGGCGAAAAGAAATGCGCTTCCTCGGCATAGACGTTTATTGTGCCGGTTGCAATGCCTGCTTCATAGATCGGAAACGCGCCGGATGCACGATAGCCGCGCCTCAGCGCTTCATCCCGCCACGGTGACATGCTTGGGTCACTCTCGATGTCCTGAACCAGCGCATGAATGCCTGTGCGAATCGACCGGCCAATCGGCCCGTTTGAGGTGCGCTCATCGTCGAGCCTGATATTGACCTTGGCCATGTAGCCTTCTTCCACTCCGGCAGAAACCACAGGTATCACACAGATACGTTTTTCATCCAGCATGCCTATCCAGGCAAACCGAAAAAGTTTTGCCTCCACGGAAGAATTGCATATTGCCGCAAAAAGTTCATTCCGATTTTTGGTGCGCACAATTGCCTCGTTTACCAAGCTCAGCAACTGGTGCATGCGGCTCAGCCACTCTATTTTCGCCTCGTTATTTCTGCGCCGGGTGATATTTTCCTTGATGGCCATATAATGGGTTACTTGCCCATTGCTCTGGCGTACCGGGGATGTTGTCACAGACTCGATGTATTCGCTGCCGTCCTTGCGCCTGTTGATGAATTCACCTTTCCACGTCTCGCCACGAGTCAGGCATGACCACATCTCGTCATAGATTTCTTTCGGGTTCTTGCCGGAATTCAGCAGGCGCGGGTTCTGCCCGAGAGCCTCATCAAAGCTGTAACCGGTCTCTTTGACGAAGGCCTGGTTGACATATTCGATGTTCGCATCGAGATCGGTGATGACGATTGAATTGGAGCTTTGCTCCACCGCGAGGGAGAGTTTTCTCAGGGTGTCAGGGCAATCGCATCAAATTTCCCCGAAACCAAGCAATGCTTCACGGTATGAATCCGAAGATGCCGCGAGGATACGTTTGGTTGG
>CAIZNF010000428.1 GCA_903934275.1 uncultured Nitrosomonadales bacterium | reverse complement strand
CGAACGAAGACGCTTTTTTAATGTTGGGCACGCTACGTTTTGCCCAACCTACGGTAAAACAACATCACCTTTCCGGATTGGTTTTCTCTCTCAAAAAAACCATCTGGTCAGCATCCTGAAACCCATAATAAGAAGCGTTCAAGTAGCGCGTGACATCTGTAATTTCATCTTCAGTCCATGCTTGACCGATGCTAGCCTGCCAGCGGCGCACCTGAAATTTCAGGCTACCCATGTCCGTTGCCAACTTTTTCTCCCGCCAATAAATTTTTGAAGTGTGGCAGGCGGCACAGTAGGTGTAGTAAAGCAACGCGCCGCGTGTGCCACCCACTTTCAGCCGTGCATCTACCTGAGCGCCAGCCGCCGCAAAATCAGGATACACGGCGGTTGCCCATATATTGCCCATATCAACCCCGGCACCCGCTGGCGATATGCTCGATTTATCGCCGCAACCGACAAACGCCAACGCAACCACCATTAGAGAAATAGTCAGTGTATACATCGCATACTCCGGTGGCGGCGTTGTAACCGAAACCGCCGTGCAAGCTAGCCGAGAGAAACAACAAAACAATCTTTGCGCCACGTACAACCAGCCTGATCACATGCGCCGTCACTTGCCGTACCAAAACAAGCAAAGTTACCCTCACTGGCTTGGATTGATTTAATCAGATCGGCTTTTGTAAGCTTGCCGTGGTTGATTCCGTGTGACTTGGCGATGTCGCGTAGCTCTTCAAGTTTCATAATGATTCTCCTTGTAATTAACCTACTGATGTATGGGACTCACCTGCCACGCCCATTCCACTTCCCCTTTAAATGGGAAGCAATTTGTGGGTCTGGCCATGCCCGACAGCTGTGTCTGGCGGGTAGAGCCCTCCCCCACGTTATTGCACTATTGATAGAGACATGGAATAACAGGGAGCAATGCTTGGCTTGGCAGAACCCACACGCGAATGTTGCTCCTTCGCACACAGGTGGGGTATCGGTGTTTGTCTGATTTTGGTGTAGGGGAATGAGAAATTTTGCTGTCAGTGTTTGCCTGATAGGAAAGGAAATACGCGAGGAATAATGGTTGGTATCTTATTGGTGATAATGCCGTAGCCACATACTAACCACCCCCTCCACCCCCCCCCAGCAAGGGGAGGCTTAAACCCAAATAACCCATCAGACCACCACTGGTGAAACATCTGGTGTTTAATTGCGTAATTACACAACAGTATCTGTAGGTCGGGCTAGCCATCGACAAGTTGATATGACCGCTGCATAAGTCAAACTCTTGGAGTCCCTCGGCAAATCCGGGGGTTTACCTATTCGAATTATCTCAATTTTATTTCTGTCCACATACGCGACAGTACGCGGCGCTGTTGGCGATTCAGATCACGCAGCATTTCCAGATTTACCTGATGTTGCGCGTCGGGAAATATGGCCGGGTTTTGCGCGATTTCGGGATGGATGTATTGCAGTGCGTCCTTATTGGGGTTGCCGGAGCCGATCAGGTTGGTAAGCTCCGATGAATTTTTACCGTCGAGCATAAAGTTGATGAATTTGTGCGCCAGATCGGGGTGTGGCCCAGTTTTATGCAGCACCATGGAATCGAGCGCCAGCACCGCGCCCTGTTTCGGAATGCTGGATGCGATGCTGAATTTCCTACCAGCTTTTTGCGCGTCGAGATTAGCCTGAAAGATGTCGTTGGAATAGCCATGTACCAGCCAGATGTTGCCGACGGTCAGCTCTTTGATGTAGCTCGATGCGTTGAACGCCGCCCAATAGGGTTTAGCGCGAATAATCAGGTCGCGCGCCTGTTTCCAGCGCGCCTCATCGGTGTCATTGGCCGAGTAGCCGAGATATTTCAATGCCGCCGCCATCAGCTCGCGCTGCGAGTCGAGCACGGTGACGCGGTATTTCATCTTCTCCAGATATTTTGGCTCGAAGATCACCGCCCATGTGTCGGTAGGCAGGCCGAGTTCGCGCATCTTCTCGACGTTGAATCCCAGCAGCGTGAGAGTATAGGCATAGGGTATGGAAAATTGATTGCCCGGATCGAACACGGTGCCGAGATAGACAGGGTTGATATTTTTCAGATTGGGCAGATGGGATTTGTCGATCGGGCGTAACGCCTTTTGCCGGATCAGAGATTCCAAGGCATTGCCGGTCGGCACAATGATGTCGTAGCCAGAAGCACCTGCGGCCAGCTTGGCCAGCATCTCCTCGTTGTCGGAATAATAGTCCTGCACCACGCGACACGCGCACCGCGCTTCGAATCGCGCCACCGTCTCCACCGCGATATAGTTGTTCCAGTTGTAAAGATGCAACACATCTTCGGCCAGAGCATTTCCAGCCAGCAGCAATAGCGAAATAAGCAAACCGCGCATCATGCTTTCCAGCGCAATACGCTCGGTGCAATCCGTGATGCCAGCACAATGAGCGCCAGAGTGAGCAGCATCAGCAGGGTGGACACCGCGTTTACTTCTGGTGTGACGGCGATTTTTATCATCGAATAGATGCGCAGCGGCAGCGTGCTCACGCCGACACCGGCGGTGAAGAAAGTGATGACGAAATCGTCTATGGACAGAGTAAATGCCATCAGCCCGCCCGCAATCACGCCGGGCAGAATCAGCGGGAAGGTGATGTAGCGGAAGGTTTCCAGAGGCGAGGCGCCGCAGTCGCGCGCCGCCTCGAACAGGCTCTCGTCCAACCCGGCCATCGTGGTGCGCACCACGATGGCGACGAAGCCGATGGAAAAAGTGATATGCGCGAGAATGATGGAAAACATACCCAGCGTGAGATTGAGCACCTGGATGAAAAATAGCAGCAGCGACACACCGAGCAGAATTTCCGGCATCGCCACCGGCGACATCACCATGAAGGCCAGCGCTTTCATTTTATAGCGGTGCATGGCAATGCCCGCCATAGTGCCGAGCATGGTGGCGGTGAGACTGGATACCAGGGCAATCAGCAGTGAATTGCCCGCCGCCGCCAGCATGTCCGCGTCATGCAGCAACACGTCATACCAGTGCCAGGTGAAACCCACCCATTCGGCATTAAGGCGCGAATCGTTGAACGAATAAACGACGACGATGAGCAGTGGCAGGTAAAGGAAGGCGTACACCGCGAGCGCGGCAGCCCACAATCCCATTCCCCTGCGTCCCGCGCCGCTACGCATAGCGCCTCCTCCCGCTGCCCAATCTGGCGGCGAGCCAGACACACAGCAGCACCGCGACAGTCAGCATGATGGACAACGTGGAGCCGAACGGCCAGTCGCGCGTGCCGAGGAATTGTTCCTTGATCAGGTTGCCGATCAGCATGTCGCCCGTTCCGCCCAGTATGTCGGGGATAGCGAACATGCCCAGCACCGGGATGAATACCAACACCGAGCCGGAAAAAATTCCGGGCAGCGACAATGGGAAGGTTACACGCCAAAAACTCTGCCAAGTGTTTGCCCCCAAGTCTTGCGCCGCGTCAAGCAAGGCAGGATCGTGTCCTTCCAGATTGGCATACAGAGGCAACACCATGAACGGCAGGTGAACGTACACCATCGCGATGAGCACCGCGAACGGCGAAAACAGAAGGTGTATTGGCTCCAAACCAAATATCCAGAGCAAGCCATTAACCATCTGGCTGAGCGCCGCCTGCGGTCCGAGTAAAATCATCCACGCATAAATGCGGATCAGAAAATTGCTGGCGAACGGCAGGATCACCAGCAATACCATGAAATCGCGCCTGTGTTTCGGGCTGCGCGCAATCAGCAAAGCCAGCGGATAAGCCATGACCAGACAAATCAGCGTGGTGGCAAGCGCGACCAGCAGGGACTTAAAAAAGATTTCCACATAGATGAGATCGCTAAAAAAGAAGCGGTAGGTTTCCAGCGTAAGCCCGTGCAAAGTGCCGGGATCGGTTGCGCCAAGCGGTGCCAGCCCGCCGAATTCGCCGGGGTAGCGAAACGATGCAAGCGCCATGATGAGGCCGGGAGCGGCAAAAAACAGCAGCAGGAACGCAAACGGCGGCCCGCTCACCAGCCATTTGGTGAGGCGTGCTGCGTGCGATAGTTTATCGTTTTGCTTGTCCATCATGCTGTTCGCTTAAAAAAGTCCCTTCGCTCTG
>CAIZNF010000427.1 GCA_903934275.1 uncultured Nitrosomonadales bacterium | reverse complement strand
GAAGCCTGCGCCGCATTCGGCCATGACTTCATCGGCATGGCTCTGGATCCAGATATGGCGCAGGGCGATGCCTGCACCGGCTGCGGCTGCGATGAATTGCACTGCGCCGTACACCTTGCGCCAGACGCCGGAGGGGTTGTGTATCAAGGCAGCAAGAAAAGTTAGCCCAAGCGCCATGAATGCGATACGCTGTGATATGCATAGCGGGCAGGGGTCCAGATGGTGTTTCAGCTGAATGTAGAGGCCGAAAGCCACCAAGCCAAAGGGGGTGATAAATCCCCACAGATAGCCGGTACGACCTGAGAATAGTTTATGCAACATGCTTGAAGTTCCGCAACAAAAGCCGACAGTATAATGTACCGTGGTTTTGTGGGTGTTGAAGCAGTTGCCATATAACAATGATTTGAGGAGATAGCATGGACGCACTTTTGCACTGGCTGACGGGTAGTATCCGCAATAAATTGCTGATGATTACCGGTACGGGTACGACGCTGCTGCTGCTGGCATCCTTGTGGGGGCTATGGGATGCCTGGCAGGAAAGCCTGTTGTTGCCACCGGATCAGATGGCGGTTTTTCAGCAACATATCACCATTACGATCTGCTTGATGGCGGGTGCGGTCGCGATCGCTTTTGTTTCTTTTCTGGTGCTGGTGCAGAAAAACATTACGGCGCCAGCCCATCAGCTCGGGCGTGACCTTGAGCGGTTGGCGCGCGGTGATTTCACCCAGCAGGTGGCGATCACCACGCATGATGAATTCGGTGCGGTTGCGGTCAATGCAGAAAAAATTCGCCAGGATCTTGGCGGGATCGTCCGTCAGGTCAAGGACTCTTCAAGTCGCGTGGCGCAAGCCGCCAGCGCGCTGGTCAATACTTCGAGCCAGATGCTTTCTGGTTCTGAGGCGCAAAGTCAGTCCGCCGCAGTGACGGCCGCAACCGTCGAGCAGGTGACGGCCAGTGTGGGCTCTGTGGCGGAGAATGCCGAAAAGGTGCGTGTGCTTTCTCAGGATAGTCTGCAGAACACGGTGGTCGGTGCGCTACGGCTATCCGAGCTGGCGCAGCAGATGGATGCAGCCGTCGCTGCGATGGAAGCCGTGGCGCAATCGGTGAGTGATTTTGTCGCCAACACGGCCACCATCACCACCATGACGCAACAGGTCAAGGATATTGCCGACCAGACCAACCTGCTAGCGCTCAATGCGGCGATTGAAGCAGCGCGTGCCGGCGAGCAGGGCCGCGGTTTTGCCGTGGTTGCCGACGAAGTGCGCAAACTTGCAGAAAAATCGGGTCAGTCGGCCAATGCGATCGATCGCGTCACGCGTGAGTTAGGCCAACAATCGGCGCAGGTGAATGAGACCATTGAACGTAGCCGCAAGCTGTTGCAATCCAGTCAGGATAATTCGCGCAACGCCACGCAGGCGATGGATCATATTCATGAAACCATGGAACGTTCCAGCCAGGGGGTAGATGCCATTACGTTGTCCGTGCGTGAACAGATATCGTCCAGCAATGAAATCTCGCGGCACGTTGCGCAGATAGCTGCCATGGCCGGGGAAAATACAGCTGCCGTGCAGCAAACAACCCAGGCAGCCAAGCATCTGCAAGCCCTGGCTGATGGGCTGGAAACTGCCGTACAGCGCTTTAAGGTCTAAGAGCCTACTGAAATAGGCTCTTAATCCGCAGCCAGCACGCGATTGCGCCCTGCGTGTTTTGCGTTGTAGAGGGCTGCATCGGCGCGCTTGACGACTTCTTCCGGCGGTTGCAGGTCTTTGCGTTGCGCAACACCGGCGCTGAAAGTAATCAGCACGCGCTCGTTGTTGTGCAGAAAGAAGTTTTTAGTCAACTCG
>CAIZNF010000426.1 GCA_903934275.1 uncultured Nitrosomonadales bacterium | reverse complement strand
GTTTAAGCCAGACTTACCGAAAGGAAAAAATATGAATCTCGACGAAGCATTGCAAACATTTATCGCCGAAAGCCGCGAGCTTTTGCTGAATATGGAAGACGCGCTGTTGCGTATCGAGCAGTCGCCCGATGATGAGGAGTTGATCAACGCCATATTCCGCGCCGCGCACACCATCAAGGGGTCTGCGGGGCTGTTTGGCCTGGACTATATCGTCGCCTTTACGCACGTCGCGGAAAGCGTGCTGGATCGCGTGCGCAAAGGTGAATTGCGCATAGAGGGCGAGCTGATTGCCGTCATGCTTTCCAGTTGCGACCACATCGCCGGGCTGATCGAACATTTGGCTGCGGGCGGCGGCGACCCGACGGCAGAAATACAGGAAAAAAACACGTCGATCATCGCCGACCTGAATAGCTATCTGGGAATCGGGGCGGAAAAAACAACCGATATGGCGGTGTCGGGTGGGCAGGCATCCGGTGGATCGATATCAGGGGAGCACAATCAAACCTTCACCAGCGAGGGCGGTGGCGAAGTCGAAACCGACCTGTGGCATATTTCGTTGCGCTTCGGCAAGGATGTGTTGCGCAACGGTATGGATCCGCTTTCTTTCATCCGTTACCTGAGCACACTGGGCGACATCCAGCACACGTTTACCTTGTTGAATGCCATCCCGCCAACTGATGAAATGGATCCAGAAAGCTGCTACCTGGGTTTCGAGATTAGCCTCAAGAGCAATGCCGACAAGGCGGCTATCGAAGGCGTGTTCGATTTTGTGCGCGAAGACAGCCTGATCCGTATTGTGCCGCCGCGCAGCAAGATCACCGAGTATTTGCGGCTCATCGCCGACATGCCGGAAGATGTCGTGATGGTGGGCGAAATGCTGGTGCGTTGCGGCACCTTGACCCAGGCTGAGCTGGAATCCGCGCTCCGGCTTCAGCGCGGTGACGGTTCAGAGCCACCGCGCCCGCTCGGCGAAGTGCTGGTGGAAGCGCAGATGGTGTCGTCTCCGGTGATGGAAGCCGTATTGGATAAACAGAAGCAGGCCAAGGAACACAAGAGCAGCGAAGCCAGTCTGATCCGTGTCGATGCCGACAAGCTCGATGAGCTCATCAATCTGGTCGGAGAACTCATCATCGCCGGTGCCGGTATCAACCTGATCGCCCAGCGCACAGGTGATGCCGGGCTGTTCGAATCGACCGCCACCATGTCCAGGCTGGTGGAGGAAGTGCGCGACTCCGCGCTCAAGCTGCGCATGGTGCAGATCGGCGGGACATTCAACCGCTTCCAGCGCGTGGTGCGCGATGTCAGCCGCGAACTGGGCAAGGACATCGAACTCGTTATCAGCGGTGCGGAAACCGAACTGGACAAAACCGTGGTGGAAAAAATCGGCGACCCGCTCACCCATCTGGTGCGCAACTCGATGGATCACGGTATCGAATCGGCGGAAACTCGCCTCGCAAACGGCAAACCGGCCAAGGGCATCCTCAAGCTCAACGCATTCCATGATGCGGGCAGCATCGTTATCGAAGTTTCCGATGACGGCGGCGGCCTCAATAAACAGCGCATCCTCAAGAAGGCCATCGAACGCGGGCTGATCAGCGAATCGGACAACCTGAGCGACAAGGAAATCTACAACCTGATTTTTGAAGCCGGTTTCTCCACCGCCGAAACGGTCAGCAACCTGTCGGGTGGCACGATCAGCGGACCGCTGGCCGGTCTTTACATCGGCCGCGTAGGCCAGACGACGGTGACGAACGCGGCGGGCGGCACGATCACCGGCAGGAAGGCCATCTTCAACGGCGGCGATACCCAGATCGTCAACGCGGGCAAGGTCCTGGGGGAATCGACGATCAACACGTTGTCCACCGGCGCGGGCGCCTACATGCTCGCCGGATCGATCACCAACCAGGCCGGCGGCACGATCTCGGGTGACTGGGGG
>CAIZNF010000425.1 GCA_903934275.1 uncultured Nitrosomonadales bacterium | reverse complement strand
TCATGAACATGATAGCCGCTGAATTCCCTGACCAAAATCCTTTTTCAATCTTGGTTATAACTGGTGTGCAAGATGCGGATGTTCGCACACAGGCACTGACAGTTGGCGCTAATGATTTCCTGAAGAAACCCTTTGACCAGCTGGAGGTTGTATTACGCGTCCGCAATTTATTGAAGGTTCAGCGCGCACTCAATGCGCAAACGCAAATCGCTGAGTATCTGGAAAAGGAGGTTAAAGAACGCACCGCCCAACTGGAGCAAGCCAAGCTTGAGGTCGAACAGGCCAGCCGTGGCAAGGACGAGTTTCTGGCCGCTATCAGCCATGAGCTGAAAACACCGCTCAACCATATTCTCGGCTTTGCCGAGATACTAAAGGGGGGCTTGATCGGCGAGTTGAGCGTCGAACAGAAGGGCATGGCGCAGGATATTTTCGATGCCGGGAGCAAGCAGCTCGCCATCGTCAATTCCCTGATCGAGCTGGCCCGCCTGCAATCCGGCAAGATGAAGCTGCATGCAGGGCAAGAAGCCCCGGCGAAGATGCTGGGCGAGATCGCCACGCGGCATACCGCACTGGCCCAGGCGGCTGGCCTGGCTATCGCCGTCGAGGTGGAGGAGGGGTTGGGCGAGATGCCGCTCGACCGCGAGGTAGTGACCCATTTGCTCGACCAACTGCTCGAAAACGCCTTCAAATTTACCCCGGCGGGCGGCAAGGTCAGCCTCATCGCCCGGCGCGTGCCGCGCACCGAAGTTGCCGCGCCGGTGCGGATCGAAGCCGACGAATATCTTGAGCTGGCCGTCGCCGACAACGGCCCCGGCATTGCGCCGGAAATCCTGCCCCGGCTATTTCAGCCTTTCGTGCAGGGTGACGGCAGCCTCGCACGCAGCCATCAAGGCACCGGCATCGAGAGCGAACCCGGCGCTGGCGCGAAGTTTTTGGTCTGGCTACCGTGTGGGGCGGCAGATGTAGGAGCGGTCTCCAGGCCGCGATTTTCGGAGGCAGACATGGGGACGGTCGGCCCCAGACTTGATCCGCGGCCACGATTTTCGCCATCCAATCGCGACCTGGAGGTCGCTTCTACAGGTGGCAAGGAAATAATAGAGCAGGCCAAATACGCGACGATTCTGGTGGTGGACGACGACGAATTCAACCTCAAGCTGCTGAAGAGAATGCTCGAACTCGAAGGCCACGCGGTGCGCATCGCCGCCAGCGGGGAAGATGCCCTGGTCTCGGTGGAGGAACAGCTGCCCGATTTGATTCTGCTCGATATCATGATGCCCGGCATCAACGGCTATGAGGTGGCGCACCGGCTCAAGGCGGATGCCCGCACCCGCTCCATCCCCATCATCATGATCACGGCACTGGAGGATCGCGAATCGCGCCTCAAGGGGCTGGAGGCGGGAGCGGAAGAATTTCTCACCAAGCCGGTGAAACGCGCCGAATTGCAGGTGCGGATGAAGAGCCTGTTGTTGTAGGAGCGATCTCGGTGGGACCGCTCCCACGGTGGTTTTTTCAAAGTTAATTTATGTTGTTTCACGTTAAAATCGGAACATCAAAGCGGTATAACGACAATTTACCCGTGCCCAGATTCGCCCGAACCGGCCGTTAATCCTTCTCGCATTATTGTTGGGTTACGCTACGCCAACACAACCTATCGACCCCATAAAATCACCATGCACAACTTCCTCATTCCCGCACTGTTTGCTTTGACGCTCATACCTGCTGTACACGCCGGGCAATTGCCGCGCCCCGATCATGTGGTCGTGGTGATCGAGGAAAATCGTGGCTATTCACAAATCATGGACAAGCTGCACAACGATTCCTACATTCATGCGCTGGTGAAGCGCGGCATGTTGTTTACGCAGTCTTATGGCGTATCCCATCCGAGCCAGCCAAATTATCTTGCGTTGTTTTCAGGTTCAACTCAGGGCGTTAACGGCAATGTATGCCCGAATCTGTTCGACACCGACAACCTCGCTTCAGCTTTGATTGATGCGGGTCTGAGCTTTGCCAGCTTCGCGGAGTCGTTGCCCGTAGTGGGCGACACGAGCTGCTCTTTCGGGGCGTACCAGCGCAAACATAATCCGGCGAGCAACTGGCAGGGCTCGCGCTTGCGCGCGGAAGTAAACAAACGATTCGCTGATTTCCCGCAGGATTTTGCCAAGTTGCCGACCGTATCTTTTGTCATCCCAAATCAGGATCACGATATGCACGATGGTGATTTTTATGCGGCAGACGTTTGGCTGAAGACCTATATCGCGCCATACGTCGATTGGGCGTTCGAGCACAATAGCTTATTGATACTCACTTGGGACGAGGATAATTTCAAGGAGGACAACCACGTGGTAACGCTATTGGTCGGGCCGATGGTGAAGGCGGAAAGCAGCGTTCAGCGCATCAATCACTACAATGTGTTGCGCACCCTGCTGGATTTTTACGGCTTGCCGCCGATCGGCGCGAGCCGCGATGCGGCAGCGATCACGGGCATCTGGAAGAAACGCTAAGCCGGGCAAGCCGTAGCCAAAAATGAGAAGCTGTTTGCCCAACCTATGCAACTACGTTTTTCAGGGTGATTTGAAATGTCAAAAGCCGCGCAAACTGCTGCGCGGCCTTGATGTGAAGCATGGAAGCTTATTTCTTTGCGGCCATCAATTTTTCATACTTGGCTTGCAACTGTTCTGTGCTTTCTACATGCGCCGGGTCTTTGGGTATGCAATCGACCGGGCACACTTCCACACATTGTGGGGTATCGTAGTGTCCTACGCATTCGGTACATTTGCTGGGATCGATGATGTAAATTTCATCGCCCTGAGTGATCGCATCGTTCGGGCATTCCGGCTCGCATACGTCGCAGTTGATACATTCATCGGTAATCATCAGTGCCATGTTTTTCCCCTCTGGTTAAAAGAATAATAAATTAATTTTTTTGTTTTTGCTGCAACCTTACTGCGACTGAAGGTGATACGAACTTACTCACATCTCCACCGAAACGCGCCACTTCACGCACCATAGTGGCAGAGATGAAAGTATATTGTTCTGCCGGAGTCAAGAATAGCGTTTCCATTTCGGGATATAAATTGCGGTTCATCCCAGCCAGTTGAAACTCATATTCAAAATCCGACACCGCACGCAACCCGCGCAACACCACGCGCGCGCCTTGTGCTTGAACGAAACTCATCAGCAGGCTATTAAAGCCCTCCACCCGCACATTGGTAAATGGAGTGAACATTTCACGCGCCATCTCCACTCGTTCATCCAGCGTAAACAATGTTTTAGTGCGGCTTTCCGCTACCGCCACGATGACCTCACCAAACAATCCTGCGGCTCGGCGCACCACATCTTCGTGTCCGCGCGTGATGGGGTCGAATGTGCCCGGATAAACCACTTTAATCATTTACAGGGAACCTCTAAAAATCCACATTTCATCCCAACTGCTGTAATAACTAGCCATTCGACTTGGCTGTCAAAAGACGACAGTCAAGTCGCTGGCTATGCTGCGTTGCGTAAAAAAATTTCCCGCTTGCATATCGAACATATGCGGCGCGGCTAAATTTCCCCACGCGCCTTGCACTTCAGCCTGCTCGCTACACTTTTAAAACACGTTCTCAGAAACACCCAGCAATCGGTAATACACTTGTCCGGCCTTGCCCGATTTTAATACTTGCCAAGGCGGCGCGGTATTAATTTCCGTGCCGGATTCGACATATAACACACCATTTTCATTCAGGCGTTGCGGCAAGATTTCTAGCAACCTGGGCAGATAATCGGCCTGAAATGGAGGATCCAGAAAAATCACGTCATAACGCTTTACATCATGAAGTGCGAATTCTAGCCCATCTTGGCATCGTATGAAAACATTAGCGCAGCCCAATTTTTTAGTGTTGTCCTGCAAGGCGCGAAAAACCACATGATTTTTCTCGATCATTGCCACCTGCTCCGCTCCGCGCGAAGCGGCCTCAAAACCCAGCGCGCCGCTACCGGCGAATAAATCCAGGCAGGTTCGGCCATACAGCGTTTGCCCGAGCCAATTGAACAATGTTTCGCGCACGCGGTTAGGTGTTGGGCGCAAACCATCCGCTTCGGGGAATTCAATCCAGCGGTGGCGGTATTCGCCGCCGATGATACGTACCTTATTTATTTTTCCAGCCCCATTTTTTCTTCCGGTGCGCCCACGATCACCGTCGCCATTGCCTGGGGGTTGATGTGGCGCGCAAACGCCTCGCGGACTTGCGCGACATTCACCTGCTCGACCTTGCGTGTGAAATCGTCAAGATAAGTCAGTGGCAAATTGTAGAAACCGATGATGCTCAGGTAATCGAGTATTTTGCGGTTGCTGTCGATGCGCAGCGGAAAACCGCCGATGATGTTCAGCTTGGCAGCCACCAGCTCTTTTTCGGTCGGCCCCTTGGCGACGAACTCGGCCAGCGTATTGCGCACCAGTTGCAAGGCTTCATCAGCTTGCTCTTTCTTAGTTTGCAAACCGAGTTGAAACGCGCCCGGCTGTTTCAGCGGTATGAAATAGCTGTAGACGCTGTAAGCCAGACCACGCTTTTCGCGCACCTCGTGCATCAGGCGCGACACAAAGCCGCCACCGCCGAGAATGTAGTTGCCAACATATAGCGGAAAGTAATCGGGGTCGTCGCGCGCCATACCCGGCGCGCCGACTAGGATATGGCTCTGGCTGGCGGGATGGATGATGCGCTGCTCGCTTGCGGGAATTTGCAGCGCAACATTGGGCAGCGCGGAGGGAGCGCCTGATAACGGCAGCTTATCGGTGAGCTGCTGCGCGATAGTTTCGGCTTCGGCGCGCGTTACATCACCCATGATGGCCACTATCGCACCGTCGGCCCGGTAATGCGAGCGATAGAAGCTGGAGAGGTCCCGCACGGTAATTTTTCCCACACTGGCGGCATCGCCTGAAACCGGCAACGCATAGGGATGCCCGTCGTATACCGCCTTCTGAAAAGCCTTGTCGGCAATACTTTCCGGCTTGGTTTCGGCTTCTTTCAAGGAAGCAATCACCCGCGTTTTTTCCCGTGCCAGAATCGCTTCCGGGAATAGCGGTCGTTGCAACACGCGCGCCATGATGTCCAACGCCTTGTCGCGCTCTGCGGCGCTGCTCAGGGTGCGCAACGAAATACTGGCTCTGTCCTGGTCAAAACCACCGCCAAATTGCGCGCCGATGTCCGCTATGCCGCGTGAAATATCGTCTTCGCTCAATCCTTCCGCGCCCAAATCCAGCAAGTGATGAGTCAGGCTTGCCACGCCGGATTGGTCAGCAGCATCAAAACTGCTCCCCGCCGGAATGCCCACCGAAACATCCAGCATCGGAATATCGTGATTTTCCACGAACAACACTTTCGCGCCGCTGGCGCTTCGCCATTGCTGGATTGTGGGGGTGGCCAATGCGGCTGTCGCCGAAAAACACAATGCGGCGACAAGCAGTAGCTTCTGAAGTTTTTTAATGCGCATGTGTCGCTCCTTGAGGTGGGCGCTTCGGCTTCCCCGAGAGCGGCTGCGGATCAAGCACCGCAACAGTCAAACTATCGTCCCGCAAAAATTCCTCAGCGACCTGACGCACTTGCTCCGCAGTCACCATCTGAAGCTTCTCCAGCATCACCGGAATCGCGTGGTGCGTCAGCCCGACACTTTCCATCTGGCCGATCTGCATCGCCTGATAAAAAACCGAGTCGCGCTTATATACCTCGCCCGCCGTAACTTGCGCCTTGACGCGCTTCAATTCATCCTCGCTCACGCCATCTTTGACCAGTTGCGTGATTTCCTTGCGCAACGCGGCCTCGACATCGTTTGCTGTCTTGCCCTCGCTGGGCGTGGCTTCGAGAGTGAACAGGCTCGGCCCGCGCGAAGTGGCATCGTAGCCCGCACCCGTCCCGCTGGCGATTTGCTGTTCGCGCACCAGATGTTTGTTGAGGCGCGCCGACTCATTTCCATCCAGCACACCCGCCAGAATCTCCAGCGCATAAGGTTTCCAGTCCTGCGCGGGGTTCTTCAGCGTGGGCACGTGGTAACTCATCACCAGATACGGCAATTCGGCGGGGGCTTTTACCACCATCCGTTTAACGCCAACCTGTGCGGGTTCGGTAAAATTACGCCGCGTTGAAATCGCGCGATTGGGGATTTTTCCATAGTAGCGTTTTGCCAACTCAAACACTTCGTCGGCTTTCACGTCGCCCGCGATGACCAGCGTGGCGTTATTCGGCGTGTACCACTGGTCATACCACGCTTTCGCGTCGCCCACCGCAAGCGATTCCAGATCGCTCATCCAGCCGATTATCGGATGCCGGTAGGGGTGCTCCTGATAAATCGCCGCCATCATTTTTTCCTGCAACAGCGCATGCGCCGCGTCGTCGGTGCGCAGGCGGCGCTCTTCCATGACCACCTTAATTTCCTTGGCAAATTCGGTGGCGGTGAGGTTCAGGTTGTGCATCCGGTCTGATTCCAGTTGCATCGCCAGCGGTAATTTGGATTTGTGCAATTGCTGAAAATAAGCAGTGTAATCGTAACTGGTAAAAGCATTTTCGCGCCCGCCCGCCGCCGCGATGCGTTTGGAAAATTCCCCCATCGGCACGCTTCGGGTGCCTTTGAACATCAAGTGTTCCAGCACATGCGCAATGCCAGTCACCCCGCTACGCTCGTCCATGCTGCCCGCTTTGTACCAGATTTGCTGCACCACCACCGGCGCACGGTGGTCTTCCTTGACGATGACTTTCAGTCCGTTGGATAGTGTACGTTCAAATACCTCCGCCTGCGCGGTAGCCTGCAACCCTCCCAGCAACAGCGTGATGAAAAACAAATAATGTCTCATGTCCCTAACCCGTAAACGTGTAATCGGCTTAAAATGCGTGCGCATTATGCCCCATTTTCCTGCGCGCTGAGTGACATGGTAAACCTCTGTGGTTTGTATCGTTCCCACGCTCCGCGTGGTAATGCAGCCGCTACCGCTCTGCGGTGAATACAGCGTAATACGATGCAACCTGAGACATAACGCAGAGCGTCAAAAACCTCGTTCCCACGCGGAGCGTGGGAACGATAAGAAATTGGATTTTCATGGCAAAGCTGACCGAGCTGGAACAACAGGAAATCATCCGCTTCATGGAAGCGGGCAAGCCGCTGCCGGATAAATACCGCTTCTTGTTGTTCGAGGACAAGCGCGAGGTCGAGCTGGTGTGGAACGGCAAGACTGGCGAGGTGTGCAATGTGGTGTTGCCGTTCCAGGTGATCGAGCAGGTGGACGAGCCGCGCTCGGAGAAAGTCACGGCGTTGCAGTTCGGCTTGTTCGATATGGATGCCCGTGGCCGCCAGCTCAAAGGCTGGACGAACAAACTCATCTGGGGCGACAACAAGCTGATTCTCTCGTCCCTGAAAAACGGCCCATTGCGCGAAGAGATCGAGAAACAGGGCGGCCTCAAGCTGATCTACATCGACCCGCCATTCGACGTGGGCGCGGATTTTTCGATGGACATCGAGATCGGTGGCGATACCTTCACTAAACGACCCAACGTGCTGGAAGAACTCGCCTACCGCGACACCTGGGGCAAGGGCGCGGATTCCTTCATCACGATGATCTACGAGCGGCTGGTGCTGATGAAGAATTTGTTGGCAGAGGATGGAAGTATTTATGTGCATTGCGATTGGCGGGTGAATTCATACCTCAGACTTCTCTTAGACGAAGTTTTTGGAAAACAACTCTTTCGAAACCAAATCTCGTGGCAAAAAATTCGGTCGTCTAAAGGGCAGGCAAACAGCTTTGGTAACGTAACTGACACCATATTCTTTTACGCAAAATCAGAACAGCTTGGGTTCAACAAACCCTATGTTCCGCTCGCTGACGAGCGAATCACTCAACATTATTCGAATATTGAGCCAGGAACGGAGCGTCGCTACATGCTCGATTTTTTCTCTCTAATGGGGCCGGGTGAATCCAAGCGTTTTGGTGAGCATGTGCTCCCACCGCCGTCTGGTAATCACTGGATTTGGTCGCAAGATCGCATTGATAGAGGAATGGCTGATGGCCTAATCGTTCTTTCAGAGAGCGGTATGCCGCGTGTGAAGCGATATTTTGACGAATCAAAGGGCAATCCAGTTGAAGATATTTGGGTAGATATTCCTCCAATCAATTCTCAATCAACAGAGCGAGTTGATTACCCCACTCAAAAACCCGAAGTACTCATCGAACGCATCATCAGAGCCTCGTCCAACGAAGGCGACCTGATTGCCGATTTTTTCTGCGGTTCCGGCACCACCGCCGCCGTGGCGGAAAAGCTGGGACGCAAGTGGATTACCAGCGACCTCGGTAAGTTCGCCATTCACACCACGCGCAAGCGTCTGATCGGCGTGCAGCGCCAACTGAAGGCCGAAGACAAACCTTACCACGCCTTTGAAATTCTCAACCTCGGCAGGTACGAGCGCCAGCATTACATCGGCGTGAATCCCAACCTGCGCGAAGCCGAAAAACAGAAGCAACTGGAGGAAAAGGAAGCTGCCTTCCTCGATCTCATCCTGCGCGCTTACCGCGCCGAACGGACGACGGGCTTCGCCACTTTCCACGGCAAGAAGGCCGGGCGACTGGTGTGCGTAGGGCCGGTGAATATGCCGATCACGCGGCTGTTCGTGGAGGAGGTGATTCTGGAATGCCGCAAGAAGCACATCACCAAGGTGGACATGCTCGGCTTCGAGTTCGAGATGGGCTTGTTCCCCAATGTGCTGGACGAGGCGAAAGCCAAAGGCATCGACATCGCGCCCAAGTACATCCCCGCCGACGTGTTCGACAAGCGCGCGGTGGAGAAGAATCAGGTGGTGTTCCACGATGTGTCGTTCATCGAGGTGAAGCCCATCGTCAAACCCGCTTCCAAAAAACAAATGTCCACCGTGGCGGTGGAGCTGACGGATTTCTCGGTGTTCTATTCTCAGGATTCCATCGCCGCCGCCGAGGCTTCCATCAAGGACAAACAAAGCAAAATCGTCGTGGAAAAAGGTCAGATTGTGAAGGTGAGCAAAGACAAGGACGGCATCGTCACCCGCGAACTGCTGACCCAACACTGGACGGACTGGATTGATTACTGGTCGGTGGATTTTGATTTCGAGAGTAAGCGCGAGATTATCCGCGTGAAGGTGGACACACCCGCACACCCCCTCCCTAACCCTCTGGATGAAACAACTAGCCATTCGACTAAGCCGCAAAAAACCGCAGCTAAGTCGCTGGTTACCCCGCAAGCGGGAGAGGGGACAAACGAGAAAGGCAATCTTCAATCCTTGGGTGAGGGGAGCTTTGAGGAGGTTTGGACTGGCGACTACGTGTTCGAAAATGAGTGGCAATCGTTCCGCACCAAGAAAGACCGCTCGCTGGAATTAGTGAGCGTGGCACAGGAAGTCATGCCGGGACGGCGCAAGATCGCGGTGAAGGTGGTGGATATTTTCGGCAATGATACGATGACGATTGTTGAAGTATCGGTTTAAACCCGTCGAATTCGACGGGATAAGAAATGTAGGTTAGGTTAGTGGCTTTATGGTTCGACAGGCTCACCATCGACGGACGTAACCCAACAAATCCGGCTGATTTTAATTACGGCGAATCCGCCATAATTAACGATGCGGGCGTAAACAATTGGAAGTCAGAAAATAATGGCAAAGCAAATTACGAAGGCGATCAGCGGACATGCAACTCCATTCGAGCGAATCAAGCGCACGAACGATGCAGGTATGGAATTTTGGTCAAGCCGAGACTTTGCCGAGGTGCTGGGTTACGGCGATTACCGCAATTTTGAGGGGGTTGTCGAGAAGGCCAAACTATCTTGTTTTAACAGCGGACAGCGCATCGAGGATCATTTCGTTGACCTCACCGAAATGATCGAGATATGAAAGGGTGGCCAGCGATCCGTCAAGACCATTCTCCTGTCACGTTACGCATGTTACTTGGCTATCCAGAATGCCGACCCCAGCAAGGAGATCGTAGCGCAGGGTCAAACCTATTTTGCCATTCAAACGCGACGGCAAGAATTGGAGAGCGACCGTGTCGAGGAGGAGCGGCGGCTTCTGTTGCGCGAGGAGATCCGTCGCCACAACGTCCAGTTGGCCGATGCAGCCAAGGGTGCGGGTGTCATCGAACCAG
>CAIZNF010000424.1 GCA_903934275.1 uncultured Nitrosomonadales bacterium | reverse complement strand
TCTAGCCGACCACCCACCGCCGATGGCGGTGGGAGGTCGCCTAGATGATTTTCAAGCTTAAACTTTTCGCCCCCCTTTAGTCGTTTGCTGGTGTAACATAACTTTTCGTGAAAAACATTCGGAGCATCCCATGAGCGCTGCCACCCTTGAAATCCGGCCAGAATTGAAAATGCAACTCGACCATCTGGCGGAAGAAATCCACCGCAGTGAAAGCGAGTTGGCAAACGAGGCGGTGACGCTGTACCTGGCGCAGCAGCGTCGCATCATTGGGCGCATTCAGGAAGGGCTGGCGCAGGCGCAACGCGGCGAGTTTGTGACGGACGAAGAGATGGAGGCGTTCTTCGCGCGCTACACTGAACCCCAAGCATACTGATATATGCACATGAAACTGCGGTACACCCCGCGAGCCAAACTGGACCTTGCGGAGATTCACGATTACATCGCACAAGAAAATCCGCAGGCAGCAAGACACCTCATCCTGCTCATCCGCAAAGCGGCTGAAACGCTACCGCAAAATCCTCAAATCGGCAGATTGGGTCGCCTCGCCGGAACCCGCGAATTAACCGTTGGCCGCTTTCCGTTCATGCTTGCTTATCGCATCGAATCGGAAGAGATACAGGTTTTGGCGGTAGTGCATACAGCAAGATTGTGGCCGGAAAATTTCTGATCCTTAGGCGTATCCGTATCCCTGAGGTTTCAAGCTATCCAAGTGATGACCCATGCTACGCTGACTATGGAGCGCAAATTTAATCCGGTAGAGTAGAGAACAGGTTTTCACCTGCCCTCCCTCATCAAACCGTGCATGCGCTATTAACGCACACGGCTTTCCGATGTTCTTCACGCCAAGGCATGCGCTGTTTTCCATACTGCCGTTTTCGGAACTTGGTATAGCCCGTAGTCCGCATAAAGCTTCTGACGTGGGAACCGCTTTAGCGCCGTTCCCCGATCACTGATCTTGTGACGCTTCATCAGGTGCGTGCGCAAGCGGTCTTCGGCTTGCGTCTTTACCTTGTCGAGTGCCTTGCTGGAATTTCGGTAGTGGAAGTAGCCTACCCAACCGCGAAGGCTGGCATTCATGTTCCGAATTACGTCGGCCAGTGGTACTGGTGTGAGCCGTCTGTCCGTCTGTTGCTTCATACGATCTTTGATTTTCGCAAGAGATTTCGGTGCAGGGCAGACATGCGTATAGCTTTTGCCCGACTTCCAACTCTTGCTCACCCTGATTGAAAAACCCAAGAAGTTGAAGCTTTCTTGTCTGGCATCAACGACGCGGGTCTTGGTCTCATTTAAAGTGAGATCAAGCCGTTCCAGCACTTGCCGTACCGTGGCCAACGGTGCATCTACTGCACCTGCACACAGCACAACGAAATCATCCGCATAACGGACGATGCGCGCTTTCAGTTTCCAGCGTAGTTGATGCTTCTCCCATATCCGGTCAAGCAAATGCAGGTAGCAGTTCGACAACAGCGGTGAGATGACCCCGCCTTGCGGCGTACCTTTGCTGTTGGCTTTGCCACCACCCACATTCTTCTTGGTGCCGTCCTTGTCCTCTCCGATGACCGGCGCTTTGAGCCATAGTTTGATTACGTGCAGTATCGCACTGTCAACTATGCGCTCGGCTACGATGGCCAGCAGTTTGGAATGAGGGATGCTGTCGAAGTATTTCGACAGGTCGGCATCTATGACGTTGGTGTAGCCTTGATGCAGGGCGCTCGCTATTTCATCGACCGCATCGTGGGCGGATTTCTTTGGCCGGAACCCGTAGGAGTTCGGGCAGAAGTCCGCTTCAAATATCGGTTCGATGACCAGCTTGACCGCCATCTGGGCTACTCGGTCGCGGATGGTCGGGATACCCAGCGGACGCAGATTGCCATCCGCCTTGGGTATCATGACTCGTCGCACCGGACTTGGGTGATAGGTCTTGTCTTTCAGGTCTTGAGCTAGCTCCGACAAAAACGTGTCTATCACTATCTTCTGCTCTATGTCCTCGAAGTTCATCCCATCGACGCCGGGACTCCCTTTGTTGGCGCGAACAAGGC
>CAIZNF010000423.1 GCA_903934275.1 uncultured Nitrosomonadales bacterium | reverse complement strand
AGACAGAATCAACAGCTTCAACTAGTTCACTAGCTGCCTCGCTGACTTTGGCAGCAGCGTTACCAGCCTCTTCAGCCTGCTTGTTGACTGATTCTGCAGCGCCTAAAATATTACTAAGTGCTTCCCCTGCGGAATGAGCACGCGTCACACCCGCTTCAACTTCTTCAGCCGAAGCCTGCATGGCGGTCACCGCTTCACTAACGGTTTTTTGAATACCCTTGATGAGTGCGGCTATCTCTTTGGTGGCTAGGCTGGAACGCTCCGCAAGCTTGCGGACTTCATCCGCTACAACCGCAAAGCCCTTGCCCTGCTCACCGGCGCGCGCGGCTTCGATGGCGGCATTGAGCGCCAGCAGGTTTGTTTGTGAGGCAATATCTTCGATGGTTTCAACGATGGCTCCGATCTCTTCGGAGCGCGTTCCCATCTCTTCAACTTTTGTGGCAGAAAGCCCAACCTTGGTACGGATAGCTTCCATACCAACAATGGTTTCCTTGACAGTCTTGGCGCCATCGCGCGAGTATGTGGCAGCTTGAGCAGAGTCACGGGTGACAGCCTGTGCATTTTTAGCTACCTGTTCAATGGCAGTGTTGATGCGGGAGGTGATCTGTGAAGCCATGCTGATGGCTTTGGCTTGTTCCTGAGCGCCCTTGGCAACCCCGTCGATCGCGCGGCCCATTTGTTCGACGGAGGCAGAGGTCTTGGTTACACCCGCAGTTTGTTGGGCAGTTCCGAGAGCCACTTGTTGAATAGTGGTCGCGATCTGGCTGGTAGCTTCACCAGATTGTTCGGAAGCGGTGGCAAGCTGAGCCGAGGCAGTGGTGACTGCATTGGCGCTTTCAGCGATCAGGCTGACAGCATCGCGCAGACCGGCGATCATCTTGGAGAAGGAATTGCCGAGTTCATCCTTGGGAGACATGGGAGTTACGGATGCAGTGAGATCATTTTCTGAGATGGAGGTTGCGGCAACTCCCATACCCTGCATATAGTTGATGAGGGAATTAAATGCCTTGCTGATGTCTCCAATCTCATCCTTGCGCAAGCGCACTTTATCTTTCTCTGCTTCACTCACATCGCGGATCATGTCGCCGACTGCGAGTGCTTTCGCCAACTTGGTTAGGAATGCCAGCGGATTGGCAATGCTGTTGGAAATAACAACTCCAAACCCTATCGCCAATAACACCGCAACTACACTGAAAATCACCAGTAGACGGGTGGCACTGGCGAAGGTGACATCGCCCGCAGTATTCGTTTCTTCAGCAATTTTCACATTGATTTCAAGCAGCTTTTCCACTGATGCGCCCACCGCTTTGCGGGCATTGGATGCGCGCCCGCCCGCGACCAGGCTGGCAAAGGCTTGTTCCGTTTTACCGGCTTTGTCAAAGGCTAATATTTCTTCAACCGCTGCCTGATACTCAGCCCAGGCAGGTTCGAACACATCCAGTTCTGTTATTTCCGAATCAGTCAGTAGCGATGATTTATAAGCCTTGAGATTCTCGTCGATACCAGCTACAAGTTTAGGAATGGACGCTTCACTTGCGACCTTCTCCTCTGGGATCAACAAAGCCTTATAAACATCACCGCGGATCGTATACAGGTCAGTTTCTATATTTCCCAATTGATTGACCGGTACCAGCCGGTCAAAATACATGGTAGTCATGCCGTCGTTGATGGATTTCATTTGCACATACGATAGAACGGCCAGTGCCGCCAGCAATAATGAGATGATCAGGAAACTCCCGATCAATTTCACGCTGGTTTTTAGGTTATTGAGGAAATTCATGTTTTTTCTCCCGGTTTCTTGATCGTGCCTAGGTCTATATGTTATGCAATGGAAATAAGCCAGGAGGTTTTATGCCAGGAGTTACCTTCTCCCCCACCCACAAAAAAGTACTACCAAGGTACTTGCGGAGACCTGGTTACAGTAGCCAGCCGCTAAGAGTCAATGTCAGATCAATTTATTTATTTTAGTTTTACAACTATTTCATCAAGAAGCATATAAAGGAGATAAGAAAAAAAGGTAAATTTTATGTAAATATCCAAAGTACACGGATAGACAAAACAATGCTAAAAATTGATTAAATCTCTTGTGAAAATCTTTTTTTCATACACTTACCTTCGCTCCCAGATTGCATCAGGCAAGGCGTCAACTGCTGGCAGGGCCAAAGAATATTTTCTAAATGTTACATAATATGGGATAATGCATCTGTCATCTTTGTTTCATGGAACACTAAGTCAATTACACTTGATCTTGAACAAGATTACCGATCGAAACAGGGGATGGGAAAAGCCCTGAGGGGAATTGAAGCGCGTGGTACTCCATGGGCATTACCACGCAATTGCGCGCGAAATGATATTTTGTTCATTACAACCAAACGGCTGGCGGTGTATTCAAGCTTGGCAGTTACGAAATGGGAATTTTATATGACTTGTATCGCATTATTT
>CAIZNF010000422.1 GCA_903934275.1 uncultured Nitrosomonadales bacterium | reverse complement strand
CCGCGCGAAAATAATTTTCTAGCCCAAGATTCTTGATCCGCATCGCAAATGCAAGTAAACTAACTTTTAGCTAATTTGCGGGAGCGCGTCATGCAGGTTGTCAATATTCACGATGCCAAGACCCGGCTTTCCAGGCTGCTTGAGCAAGTACAATCGGGCGAAGATGTGGTCATTGCCAAATCAGGCACGCCCATTGTGCGCCTTGTCCCCTATATCCAACCGAAGCACAAGATGACCCCGCCGGGCGCAATGGCGGGAGAAATCTGGATTGCGGAGGATTTTGACGCGCCTCTGGATGAGCTGTTTGATTGCCTGAAGCCGGAATCGGCATGAGGGTGTTGCTCGATACCCATCTGGTCATTTGGTGGGAGGCCAATCATCCCCGTTTGCCCGCAACGGTTGTGCAATGGGTGAGCCATGAGGCGGAAGCGGTTTTCGTCAGCAAGGCTACACTATGGGAAATGGCCATTAAAGTGTCGACGGGACGGCTGAAATTGGATGTCGCCCAATTTGCCGACAATATCGAAAAACACGGCTTTGTCTGGTTGGACATTAAGAATGAGCATTTGCTTGCCGTTGCCGCACTGCCTGTTTTCGATGACCACCGCGATCCGTTTGACCGGTTGCTGGTTGCGCAAAGTCAAACCGAACCGCTCGTGCTACTGACGGCAGATTCCAAGCTGGCGCGATATGGTTCTACGGTGCGCGTAGTTTCGTAGTTTGATGTCGCGTCCATTGCAACGGTTCACTGTAGCGAGCTTGCACGCAATTGATGCGCCCATCGCGCGGTAAACCGCGCTCCCACAAAACCGCCGCACCAGTGGGAGCGCAGATTTCCGCACGATGGTCTGTGGGGTGGGCACGACTTTGTCCCCAATTTGCAAAAGTGAAGGGCGACCGGAATAACTCAATCGGGCATATACCTTGATATATCCCATCGGCAGGCATATACTTCAATCTCTACCGTTGCAGAGAGGGGATCAGACATGAGTCAAGTAGCCAAACTTTTCACCAACGGCCGCAGTCAGGCAGTGCGGTTGCCAGCCGCTTGCCGGTTCGATACCAAGGAAGTTTTCATCCATCAGGACACGCGAACAGGCGATGTGATTTTGTCGCGGAAGCCGGCGAGTTGGGATGATTTTTTCGTTGCGCTCAAAGGGGTAGAAGTTCCGGAAGATTTCCTGTCCGGGCAGGAACGCAATCAGGGAGTTCAGGATCGCGACCCGCTCGAGGGGTGGCGCGAGTGAGGCGGTACATGCTCGACACCAACACGGTGAGCTATCTGATCAAGGCGCATCCGGTCGTCGCCCGCCGCGTGGTGGCCGTACCAATGGCATCTCTTTGTGTCTCGGCTATCACCGAAGGCGAATTGCTTTTTGGCCTGGCGAAGCGGCCAGACGCAAAACGGCTTAACCTTGCCGTGCGGGAGTTGCTGCGTCGCGTCGATGTGTTGCCTTGGGACAGCGCCATTGCCGAGCGTTACGGGGCTGTGCGGGCCGATATGGCGCGTCAAGGTAAGATACTTGCGCCGCTGGATATGCTGATTGCCACGCACGCGCTGAGCGTGGACGCGGTACTGGTGACAAATGACCGGGCTTTCGGCCAGGTGGACAGCCTGCACGTCGAAGACTGGACAGTGCCGTAGTTGAGAATTAAAGGGGCCAGAATTAAAGAATTAAAGGGGCCAGGCTCGCATTTCCAATTAAAGGAATTAAAGGGGCCAGGCTCGCATTTCAAAGCAGCGGGTTGGGTGCAGCGCAAGCGTAACCCATCAAAGTCTCAAAGCATCAAGCAACACCAAACGGGCTGTCCTTCGGGATGGCCCGTTTTTTTGCGCCCAGGGAATCTGCGCGAGGCTAATCCCTTCAGGAAAATACCCACGTTGACTGCTAGCCGGTGGCGAAAGGTGTTGGTAATTGTCATGGCTAACACCACCGGCTAACCTACTTGCCAAATGCGGCCAGCCCGATTATTATGCGTGAATGGAGAAGCGAGTGCCTCACAACAAGTTGTCGGTTATTAATGGTCTGATTGAATCCGGGCAGGTACGGGTGACGTAATCCGCACGAGAAGGTGCTACGGCACTTGGGGTCGGTTTTGACGGCATGCTCGCCGTGGTGACATCGCTGACGATGGCTGATTTTTACAAGAGTATGACCACTCACGCAGATCTTAAAATCTGGCAAGATGTATACCGCCCTACAACAAACGTTGGGGAAGTGTATCTGAAGCTGACCGTCGTTGATGATCTGCTTATCGTCTCTTTCAAGGAGCTATGAATATGAAATGTCCGGCTTGTGGTGCTGCCAATCTGGTGCATGATACGCGCGACGTATCTTATACTTACAAAGGTGAATCAACGGTTCTTCAATCAGTGACAGGGGATTTTTGCCATGCATGCGATGAATCTATTCTTGATGCAGCAGAATCCCGTAGAACCATGGATTTAATGTTGGCATTTAATAAGCAAGTGAATGCATCTATTGTCGATCCGGGATTTATTGCCGGCGTTCGCAAGAAGCTTGCGCTTGATCAGCGCGAAGCCGCTGAAATTTTTGGTGGTGGCGCAAATGCGTTCTCGCGTTATGAAAATGGCAAAACTAAGCCGTCTTTGGCGCTGGTGAAGTTGCTTAAGGTGCTGGACCGCCACCCGGATCTTCTGAATGAAGTCAGGGCAGCTTGATGATGCGTTGTCGGAAAATAAGGATGTAGGGTGGGCACGAAGTTGTGCCCGTAAAGGGTACGCCGAGGGTACCCCGCTGCTTCGCAGCGACCCTTCCGCAGTGCCCACGCGGTAAACGTAGCATGGATTGAGCGGCTGTATCGCGCTACCCATCACAAGCAACAATAAAACGGGTCATCCTTCGGGATGGCCCGTTTTTTTTGCGCCCGGATTTTATGCCCCTGTCTCGATTTCAGCCCTCATCGCGCGGTAAACCGCGCTCCTACAAACAATGCTGTCCCCGCACCCCTACGCAAAAAAACTTTCCCATGTAGGAGCGCGGATTTCCGCGCGATGGTTGGTCGCGCAATTTAAATAGTGCCTGTCAGAAAACCCCTGTTTTTTAAAAACTTACTCCCTGAATTTTTGGCATGTACCCCACAACTCTTGATTTTTGTTGCTGGAAGGAATAGTTTTTAATTTTACT
>CAIZNF010000421.1 GCA_903934275.1 uncultured Nitrosomonadales bacterium | reverse complement strand
TGATATGTTAGGAGTAATTTTTTATGAGCAACGCAGTATCGTGACGGGGTTTGGATTTATAGAGGTTCCCTTCATTGGTTATTATTGGATCAAGCCTTCTGCCTTCATTGCCGCTTGCACGGATGGGCGCGCGGAAATTCGTGCCACATAGTCTTTTATTCCTGGAAATTGATCGAGAGTGAAGCTGACATGGTGGCCCCAGCTCATTACTACAAACATATATGCATCTGCAACTGTGAAGCTATCGCCCATCAAATATGGTTTGCTCGCCAACTGCGCTTCCACGAGACACAGGCGTTTGGTAAGCAAATCGCGCGCGCGATTTTTTACACCATCGGATGCGGTTTTACTGAACAGAGGGCTAAAGGATTTATGAATTTCTGTCCCGATAAAATTAAGCCATTCCTGTAAACGATATCGCTCCATCGTGTCCGCCTTTGGAGCCAAGCCGGAGCCGGGTTTCTGGTCGGCAATATATTGCAGAATTGCGGCACCCTCGGTCAGGATACCGCCATCATCAAGCTTGAGGGCAGGCACGTAGCCTTTTGGATTAATCTGCATAAAATCCTCGCCGCTGGCGGTCGTTTTGGTGGGGACATTCAGCTTGTCAATTTCAAATGGTAAGTCTGTTTCGTGCAATGCAATGTGTGAAGCAAGCGAGCAGGCACCGGGAGCGTAATATAATTTCATAAATTCCTTTTTCATGTGTTGTCAAGGGTGTATCGGCTTCGCCGATGTGAGGCTACGCCACAACTTGGTTCTGTTGTTTCACAACAGAACCAAGTTGTCACGGTGGATGATTTCTTCGTCGCCGCCGTAGCCGAGCAAGGTTTCTATTTCTTTGCTGGCATGCCGGGCAATTATCCGCGCTTCTTCGGCGCTGTAGTTGGTCAGGCCGCGCGCGATGTCGCTGCCGTCTTCACTGACGCAAGCGACGACTGCACCCCGCCCGAATTCTCCGTGTACGCCACTGATGCCTATAGGCAGCAGACTCTTGCCTTCAGAGCGCAATGCCTTGATCGCACCGCTATCCAGCACCAGCTTTCCCGCAACTTGCAAATGGCCTGCCAGCCATTGCTTTCGGGCTGCCAGAGTGAGTGCGGGGGCAGTGAGCAGTGTGCCGACGGCCTCGCCTTGCAACAGGCGCAACAATACATCGCATTCGTGACCGGAGGCGATGATGGTATGCGCCCCGCTTTGCGCCGCACGCTTTGCCGCGAGTATTTTGGTGATCATGCCACCGCGTCCGATCTGGCTGCCCGCACCGCCCGCCATGCTTTCCAATTCGGCATCGCCGGCCTGCGCTTCATTGACCAGCGCAGCGCTCGGATTTTTGCGCGGATCGCCAGTGTATAACCCGTTCTGGTCGGTGAGAATGATGAGCGCATCGGCATCGATCAAATTGGTGACCAGCGCGCCCAGCGTATCGTTGTCGCCAAATTTGATTTCGTCGGTAACGACTGTGTCGTTCTCGTTGATGATCGGGATGACGCGCAACGAAAGCAGCGTGATCAGCGTGGTGCGCGCGTTCAGATAGCGCTCACGGTCAGCAAGATCTGCGTGGGTCAACAGCACTTGCGCCGCATGTAAATCATGCCTGCGGAAACAGCTTTCGTAGGCTTGCACCAACCCCATTTGCCCGACCGCAGCGGCAGCCTGCAAGTCGTGTATCGAGGTGGGGCGTGTTCTCCAGCCGAGGCGCTGCATTCCCTCGGCAATCGCACCGGAGGATACCAGCACCACCTCATACCCGCTGGCACTGAGTGCGGCGATCTGCCGTGCCCAGTTGCCCAGCGCGTCAATATCCAGTCCTGCACCCTGATTGGTCACCAGACTGCTGCCTACCTTGACGACGATGCGCTTGCATTGGGTTAATGCGGTTCTCATGGTGTCGTTATATAGTGCTCGCGTCGGTTTCCTGGGCACCTTCTGCTGCGGCTTGTTGTTCCTGTGCGGTCATTTGCAGCAAGTGCTCCATGATCGCGTAAGTCAACTCTTTGCAGCCCTCGCCGTTAATCGCCGAGATGGCAAAGTGGCGATCAAAATCGGTGAATTGCTTGAGGAAGTCGGCTATTTTTTCATCTCGATTTTCCAGCAAATCCAGTTTGTTCAGCACCAACCAGCGCGGCTTTTCATAAAGTAAGGGATCGTATTTTTTCAATTCGTTGAGTATTGCGCGTGCTTCGGCAACCGGATCGATTCCCTCGTACATCGGTGCAATGTCCACTAGGTGCAACAGCAGGCGGGTGCGTGCCAAGTGCCGCAGGAACTGATGCCCCAGCCCGGCGCCTTCCGCCGCGCCTTCGATCAGACCGGGGATGTCGGCGATGACAAAACTTTTTTCGTGCGACACGCGCACTACGCCCAGATTCGGATGCAGTGTGGTGAATGGATAATCGGCCACCTTGGGGCGCGCCGCCGAAACGGCGCGGATGAAAGTAGATTTTCCGGCGTTTGGCATACCGAGCAGCCCGACATCGGCGAGCACTTTCAATTCGAGTTGCAATTCGCGCGTTTCACCTTCTTCGCCGGGCGTGCATTGGCGGGGCGCGCGATTGGTGCTCGACTTGAAATGGATGTTGCCTAGACCGCCTTTGCCACCTTGTGCCAGCAAGGCTTTTTCACCGTCGTGGGTGAGGTCTGCGATGACTTCGCCGCTGTTGATGTCGGTGATTACGGTTCCGACCGGCATACGCAGCACGACATCGTCGGAACCCTTGCCATAGCAATCCGAGCCGCGCCCGCCTTCACCGTTTTTGGCGCGATGCACACGGGCAAAACGAAAGTCCACCAGCGTGTTGATGTTGCGGTCAGCCAGCGCATACACGCTGCCCCCACGTCCGCCGTCGCCGCCGTCCGGGCCACCCTTTTCGATATATTTTTCACGACGGAAGCTCGCCACGCCGTTGCCGCCGTTGCCCGCAAAAATCTCAATTCTGGATTCGTCAATAAACTTCATGTTGTGTGTGCCGTAAAAGAACTGTACCGAGTTCCTGTTGGATTATTTAGTCTTAT
>CAIZNF010000420.1 GCA_903934275.1 uncultured Nitrosomonadales bacterium | reverse complement strand
TATGTTAGGAGTAATTTTTTATGAGCAACGCAGTATCGTGACGGAGTTTGGATTTATAGAGGTTCCCATAAGTGTAAGTGCTTGCAAAACAAGAGAGTCTCAGAGGAAATTTATGGCGGTCAAGGCAACTATTTTCAAAGCCAATCTGCAAATTGCGGATATGGAGCGTCATTACTATAAAGACCACACGCTGACGTTGGCGCGGCATCCGTCGGAAACGGACGAACGCATGATGGTGCGTCTGCTGGTGTTTGCTTTGCACGCGCATGAGTATCTGGAGTTTGGTCAAGGCATGACAAACGATGATGAGGCGGACTTGTGGCGCAAGGATTTAACCGGGTCGATCGAGTTTTGGATCGATGTCGGCATTCCCGATGAGAAGCTGATCCGTAAAGCTTGTGGACGTTCCGGCCAGGTGGTGGTGTACTGCTACGGTGGGCGCGTCGCAGATATGTGGTTTGCGCAGAATAGCGCGCAGTTTGAGCGGCAAAAAAACCTCACCATCATCAATCTTCCGGTGGAAAGTACGCGCGCTCTGGCCAAGCTGGCGCAGCGCACGATGGGCTTGCAATGCACCATACAAGATGGACAAGTGTGGCTGGGCGATGGCGATGCCAGTGTGCAAGTGGAGCGGGTGGCGTTGAAAACAACAGGAAGAGGAAAATAATTTTCAGAGGCTTCTCACCAAGTTATCTGGCCTTTGAAATAATGTTGAAATATTTTTTCCTTTTAAAGCAGCGATAATCATGCAGGGTGCATTCCATGCGTCGATAGCAACGGCGCTTGGAATGCACGCCGCTACATTTTGCTTTGGATATTGGAATTGAATAGTTCGTTATAAATCAAACAAATAAATGTATTTAAAACAGATTAATTATTTTTAATTGTCATTATCAAGTGTCACATTGTCAAACGCCGCATTATTAGGTTGAGCTACACCCCCATTCAAGGGTAAAATGCCGCACTTTTTTTAGGAGAGCAAAACCAATGGCAATTACCGCCGCGCAAAAAGCGCAAATCGTTACCGACTTTCAACGTGCCAAAAGCGATACGGGTTCCCCCGAGGTGCAAGTGGCTTTGATTACCGCACGCATCACTTATCTGACGGATCATTTCAAAACCAATGTTAAGGATCACCATTCGCGCCGTGGCCTGCTGCGTCTGGTAAGCCGTCGCCGCAAGCTATTGGATTATCTGAAGAGCAAGAATGACGCGGGCTATCGCACGCTGATTCAACGTTTGGAAATTCGCAAATAATCAAGTTGCACCCGGCGGGTCGCATAAGCGGCCCGTGTTGTTTTGTGTTGTCAATTTTTGCGCGGCGCGGTTGCGCGCCATGCCACTTACTGAGAGGCCTATCTTGAGTCACTATAAAAAAACAATAACGTTTGGTAATCATCAGCTCACTCTGGAGACCGGCGAAATTGCCCGCCAAGCCAGCGGTGCGGTGCTGGTTAGCCTGGATGACACTATGGTGTTGGTTACGGTAGTCGGCAGGAAAGATGCCAAGCCTGACCAGGATTTTTTTCCGCTTACCGTGGATTATGTTGAAAAAACTTATGCCGCAGGCAAGATCCCCGGTGGTTTTCTTAAACGCGAAGGTGCTTTGCGCGAAAAGGAAATTCTGACTTCGCGCCTGATCGACCGCCCGTTGCGTCCGCTGTTTCCGGAAAGTTTTTACAACGAAGTGCAAATTGTCGCGACGGTAATGTCTTCGGATAGCGAGATCGATTCCGATATTCCCGCGATGATCGGCGCGTCTGCCGCGCTGGCGTTGTCCGGCATTCCGTTCGACGGCCCGATCGGCGCGGCGCGCGTGGGCTATGCCAACGGACAGTATCAGCTCAACCCGACCGCTACTGAATTATTGACTTCGCAAATGAATCTGGTGGTTGCCGGAACCGAGCGTGCCGTGCAGATGGTGGAATCTGAAGCGCAACAGTTGTCCGAAGAAATCATGTTGGGCGCGGTGATGTTTGGCCACGAGCAGATGCAAGTGGTGATTCAGGCGATCAATGAGATGGCCGATGCGGTCGGTGCCCCCGCTTGGGATTGGACTGCGCCTGCCAAGGATGAGGCACTGATTGCCAAAATCGCCGAGCTGGCCGAAGCATCATTGCAGCAAGCCTACGCGATTCGCTCCAAGCAGGCGCGCACCGATGCGCTGGCCGCGATTCACGACAAGGTGATGGCGGCTGTCATCACGCCGGAATCGGCTCCAGGGCAGAAGAACCATGTCAATGACTTGTTCAGCGCGCTGGAAGCCAAAATTGTGCGCGGGCAAATTCTGAGCGGTGAGCCGCGCATTGATGGTCGCGACACCCGCACCGTGCGCCAGATCACTATCCGCAACGGCATATTGCCGCGCACCCACGGCTCTTCGCTGTTTACTCGCGGTGAAACGCAAGCCATTGTGGTAGCGACTCTGGGCAGTATGCGCGATGCGCAAAAAGTGGATGCGCTACAGGGTGAATATCACGACCGTTTCATGCTGCATTATAATTTCCCCCCATATTCGACTGGCGAGACTGGTCGTGTGGGTTCGCCCAAGCGCCGCGAAATCGGCCATGGCCGTTTGGCCAAACGCGCGCTGGCCGCCGTATTGCCCAGCGAAGAGGATTTCGGCTATGCAATCCGCGTGGTATCGGAAATAACAGAGTCGAATGGTTCCAGTTCGATGGCTTCGGTGTGTGGCGGTTGCCTGTCGTTGCTGGATGCTGGTGTGCCGCTCAAGGCGCACGTGGCGGGTATCGCCATGGGTCTGATCAAAGAAGGTAATCGCTTCGCTGTGCTGACCGATATTCTCGGAGATGAAGATCACTTGGGCGATATGGACTTCAAGGTGGCAGGCACAGAAACCGGTATCACCGCGCTGCAAATGGATATCAAAATCAACGGCATTACCCGCGACATCATGCAGGCTGCACTGGTTCAGGCACGCGAAGGCCGTATGCATATTCTCGGCTTGATGAAGCAATCTGTCCCGCAGGCGCGTACCGAAGTTTCCGAATTTGCGCCGCGCATGATCAAGATGAAGATCAACCCGGAGAAAATTCGCGATGTGATCGGCAAGGGCGGGGCGGTAATTCGTGCATTGACCGAAGAAACCGGCACGACTATCGACATCGACGACAGCGGCAATATTACCATCGCCTGCGTGAGCGGCGAGGCGGGTGAAATAGCCAGGAAGCGCATCGAAGATATCGTGGCAGACGTGGAAGTCGGCAAGATTTACGAGGGCCCTGTGGTCAAGTTGCTCGATTTCGGCGCGCTGATAAACGTGTTGCCGGGCAAGGACGGCTTGCTGCATATTTCCCAAATTGCCCATGAGCGGGTCAATAGCGTGTCCGATCACCTCAAGGAAGGCCAGATCGTGCGTGTGAAGGTGCTGGAAGTGGACGACAAGGGCCGCATGAAACTGAGCATGAAAGTGCTGCTGGCGGCTCCTGAATCCAGGCATGAGGTTGTTGCCGAGTAATCGTTTTCAGACGTAGAACAAAAAAACCCCGCCAGATTTGGCGGGGCTTTTTTTGCTCAGTGAAACGCCGATTTACTCCGTTCGCCCTGAGCTTGTCGAACCGTGATCGGAATAAATCCATAAC
>CAIZNF010000419.1 GCA_903934275.1 uncultured Nitrosomonadales bacterium | reverse complement strand
TACTCCAAGGCGATGGAAGCCACCTATCTCGACGAAAACGGCCAGCATCAGGTCATGACCATGGGCTGTTATGGCATCGGTGTGTCGCGCATTGTAGCTGCCGCCATCGAGCAAAATTACGATGAGCGCGGCATTATCCTGCCTGGCGCAATGGCACCGTTCCAGGTCGCCATCGTACCGATCGGCATGGGCAAAAGCGCGGCGGTGCGCGATGCGGTGGAACAGCTGTATGCCTCGCTGCAAGCCGCGAACATCGAGGTATTACTGGATGATCGCGACGAGCGCCCCGGCGTGATGTTTGCCGACATGGAGCTGATCGGCATACCGCACCGCATCGTCATCGGCGAGCGAGGCTTGAAGGAAGGTAACGTGGAATATCAGGGGCGGCGCGACGCTCAAGCGCAATCCGTCCCCTTGCAAAACGCGCCTGCATTTATAGAATCCAAATTGTGCGATTGATCTTCGGGACATCATTACGCCGCATCACCCTGCCACTGTGTTTGGCGGGCGTATTTTTCTCCCCCTGCGCATTTGCCGGAGCGCAAGTCTATGCGCCGCTTTCCGCCAGTGTTCGTGCGGTATTGCAGCAAAGCGTGTCAGATCAAGCAGCGCCCAAGCTGGTGTTCGACACGCGAAGTGAAGCGGATATGTGGTTGAACGAAATGTCGCAACGCCTGCAAAAACGCATCCCGGATGCCGAATACCGCATCGACTTCCTGGGCACGGTGCATTACGAAGCTACACGCGCGGGGCTCGATCCGCAAATGGTGCTGGGCTTGATCGAAGTGGAGAGCGGTTTCAAGAAATATGCTGTTTCCAGCGCGGGCGCGCGCGGCTACATGCAAGTGATGCCGTTCTGGGTAAAAGAAATCGGTGCCGCCAAACATAATCTGTTCCATCTGCGCATCAATCTGCGCTACGGATGCACCATTCTGCGCCACTATCTGGACATAGAAAACGGCGACCTGTATCGGGCGCTGGGGCGCTACAACGGCAGCCTGGGGCATCCCGAATATCCGAATTTGGTACGCGCCGCATGGCACAACAACTGGGCGTTACCGCGTCACACCGCCAGCAAGAGTGACTCCACTTCTCTGTCAACAGCGCAATAACGTGGGGCGAGTTTTGCCCGCCAGTTATAGCTATCGGGCACAGTTAGACCTAAAAATTCCTTCCCATTTCAAGGAGAAATGGAATTAGCGCCAGCCACTGAGATGCTTCTCCAGCCAGAACAACCCGACGATGGTTTTGCTTTCATTGATTTTGCCGGAACGTATCCATTCCATCGCTTCCGGCAGGGACAATTCGAATACTTCCAAAAATTCGCCCTCATCCAAACAGCCTCCCCGATGAACTAGGCCACGCGCCAGAAAATACTCCATTCGTTCATCCGCATAACCGATGCACGGCCACACTGTAGCGAGGTGAATCCACTCGCTTGCCACGTAGCCGGTTTCCTCCAGCAACTCGCGTTGCGCGGTGAGCAGAATATCTTCGCCGTGGTCTATTTTTCCGGCGGGCAACTCGATGAATTCGCGTTGCGGCGCGTAGCGGAATTGCCGCTCCATCACCAGATTGCCATTGTCCAGCAACGCCAGCACCGCCACAGCTCCGGGATGATTGATGTATTCGCGGCTGCCTGTTCCACCATCCGGCAACCGCACGCTGTCCTTACGCAACTGTATGAAGCCGCCCTCATACACCACGGTCGAATCCAAACAGGTTTCCTTCAAATCCATCAAATCCATTTCTGACTTTTATCCTACAAAAAGCACTTGTCCGCAGATTACGCAGATTTCCGCAGATTAAACAAAAGAATTGCCCCGTTTAGCGTACTCACCTTCTGGGTGATACTGTAATCATCGATAACTGCATGAAAATCTGCGTTAATCTGCGTAATCTGCGGATTGAACTGCCGTTTCTAGGTTTATTTAAGCGAGACAAAGCGCGAGAGTAATTTTAGCGCGCCGCATATATTTGATATGTAATCCCACCCCCCCTTCAAGTGGGAAACAATTAGTAGACTGGGCTACGCCCGATAGCTATATCTAGCGGGTAGAACCCGCCCTACGTTACCTTGCCATTGTAAGGAGAAATGGAATAAGCGGCAAAATTTACCGAGTAACGCGTCGCTCCCACTATCGAGACGGGGCTTGAATTTTTAAATCGGCTTCTTTGTATTTCCAGTTGATCGAACCTTCACACCCCACAAAAATTCGCACCTTGTGGCGGTCCACTTTATGCAAAGAGGTTCTGATGTCGTTACCCGACATGCCGCTGAAAACTTCAACCCCGTTAGCGGATGTCATCGTTTGCCCGGTGATTTGCCCAACAACTTTATCTATAACACAGGCAATGCCCTCCCCTGTTGCATCGCGGTCACGGGTGACATACGCAAGCTCTTCCTCATTTTCTTTGAGCAGCCGCCCAAACGCATTTATTTGATCGTTCAACCTATCCACTTGATTAGTCGCTTTGGCATTTTTCGATGCCAATTTTTGCCAATTACCCGCCTGCTCTTTTGTCAGCTTGATCGCGCCACTTTTTATTTTTTCAGCCAAAGCCAGATATTTCGCGAACTCCGGCTCCGACTTTACCAATTCAATTTCCCGTATCTTGCTTGCAACACCTGACTTGAAGTCATTAATTTTCTTTTGCAGGTTTGCAATACATTGGTCAAATTCCGATAAATCCGGGATCAACATCGTTATCAGGGTTTCCCCTTTTCTGCTCTCGCCAGCCGAGAGAAGCTTGACGGACATTGCTGCAATCATGCACCCCTCAATGGCATCGGCATATACTTCATCACCGACAATTTCGCAGTTTACCGCGCGCTCAATACGGATAATTTTGCCAACAATCGTAGAGCTCTCACAGTACTTAACCGTCACCTCCCCTTCATGGGCATGAACAATGGCACGCGAAGCGCGCCCCAAAGTGACATTTCCGCCCAACGATTCTGCGCGCCCGCCACACAAATTCCCTTCAACACAAATATTTCCGCCTAACGAAATCAAATCGCCAAAAACATCAGACGTGAAAGTCATGTGCTTCCCTTCCACCACGCGCCCCTCTTGCACTTCGCCATGCTCGACGAATTCATCCACACCCAACGTCAAATCGCCGGTTGTTTTCATGCTGATGCCAGCATCAGTTTCAATCTTTTCGGCGACGGAAATAAGGTTTGATTTGGTGTCGATGGTCAGAAAGCCATCCATCGTTGCCACGATATATTCGCCGTCTTTTTCCTGCGCTACCGCAGTCCCGATTGATGCGAGCGCAGAAAGATCCAAATCTTTCGGAATGGCGGGTTCAATAACCTCGCCCGTCACCAGATATCCCTGTTTTCCCAACACCCTTGGGACCTTTTTAAGCAGTCGCCCTCCCGCAGTTATCTGCGGAAACCGGTTTTTGAAGGCGCGCAAATCGGCTTTTCCATTCCACAGAATTTTTGGAGAATTATCACGGTGCAAACCGGGGCACACCTCCTGGATTTCCGCGTCACGCCCCGCCGTAGGTTCGAGGTATTTGGCAATTATCATGCGGACAGTAGTGCCATCCGTGATGGCTTTACGCACCGCATCCACATCGATGCCATACTTCACTTCTTTCGTCCACATATCGGCAACAAACTCATCGAAGTCCAGCTTGGCCGGTTCCAGCCTAATCTTGCTTTCCTGCCTGATAATCGGCGCGACACCGTCTTCACCAGGCTCGCCATAAACCGGCTCCTCATAATTCACCTCGATGCTAACGGGTTCAAAAACATACTCGGCGCGTTTCCCGCCTTCAAGTATTTTTGCCGACTTGTAAAGCTTCCGCCGTTGCGGCAAAAAACGAACAATTCCGGCAGCAATTTTAATCTCGACACATTTGCTCTGCATCGTCGCCAGCCAACTTTCGTCGTAAAGCAACTTGAGAAAAGCTTCGTAATCCAACCCCAAAAACCGTGACTCGCCCGTGAACATTCGATTGATGAAAACAACAAAACCACCGACCAAATACAAATTTGGCAAGTTGATAAACACCCCCTCCGGGCGATTGAAAACATAGCCGGGAATGACCAGATTTTCTTGCAGGTTATCGGTGGTGCTATCGGTTGGATCAGGTGGTGCCATACATACCCTCAAGAAGACGCATATTTATTCGCCAATTGGCAGTAGCCCTTATCCATTTTCCAGGTGGAGAGCTTTTGCTCGGACACCCGGAGGACAATAGCACAATCACCGTATCGGTATAACGAAGCGATTGGTGAATCCAACGCGGCATGTCTACAGACAAGCCTATAGATGTTTACGGCAAATTATATAAAAAGTTTAGAGGGAGCCGTCTTGATCGCGGGTAACATCGATGGTTAACGTGAAACAACATAAATTAACTTTGAACCTACAAAAAGCACTTGTCCGCAGATTACGCAGATTTCCGCAGATTAAACAAAGAATTGCCCCGTTTAGCGTACTCAC
>CAIZNF010000418.1 GCA_903934275.1 uncultured Nitrosomonadales bacterium | reverse complement strand
CAGCCTATGACACTTACCATGACCATTGCTCGCCGCCAATCGGGTCGGATTTGTTGCACAAGGATGATCTGGTTGCTTACTTCTGCGCCGAATTCGGCTTTCACGAAAGCCTGCCGATTTATTCGGGCGGTTTGGGCATTCTGGCTGGAGATCATTGCAAGGCGGCGAGCGACCTGCGTCTGCCGTTCGTCGGTGTCGGTTTGTTGTATCGCCAAGGCTATTTCCATCAAACTATAGACGGCGATGGCAACCAGATTGCCACCAACCATGATTCGCATTTTGAAGACTTGCCGATTACTCCGTCACGGCGCGCAGACGGCACAGAAGCCTACACCTCGGTGGACTTGCCCAACCGCAAGCTAAATATCAAGATTTGGCAGGTTCAAATCGGCCATATCACGCTGTATCTGCTGGATACCAATCTGGAAAGCAACAATGTGCATGACCGCGATATCACGCACCGCCTGTATGGCGGTGACAAGGTAACGCGCATCGAGCAGGAAATCGTGCTCGGCATTGGTGGCGTACTCGCGCTGCAAGAGCTTGGCCTGAAACCGACGGTGTGGCACATCAATGAAGGGCATGCGGCGTTTCTGGTGCTGGAACGAGTTCGTCAAAAAATGGATGAGGAGGTTATGGATTTTGCAGCTGCGCTCGAATGTGTGGCGGCCAACACTATCTTTACCACGCATACGCCGGTACCGGCTGGACACGACCATTTCAGCGAAGGCATGGTGCAGGCCTACTTCGAACTTTATTACCCGAAATTTAAATTGACCCGCGATGAGTTTCTGGCGCTGGGGCGCACCCGGAACAGCCCGGATTTCAACATGACGGCGCTGGCTATCAGGGGCACGCGTTTCAACAACGGCGTATCGCGCATCCATGGCGATGTGTCGGCAAAAATTTGCAGCGATATGTGGCCGGAAATCGAGCATAAAGAAAATCCGATGACCTACGTCACCAACGGCGTCCATGCGCCGACTTTCCTTGCAACCGAGTGGATGGAATTGCTGGAACGCCAGCTCGGGATAGAGTGGAGCGCGCGCATGAATGACGTGGAATTCTGGGAAGGCGTAGGGCGTATTCCTGATCACTTGTTTTGGAGCGTGCGTCAGACACTGAAGGCCAAGATGCTGAATATGGTGCGCGAACGCATCAGTACGCAACACTTTCGTAATCATGGCTCGGAAGCGCATCTGGATCGCCTGCTAAAATACGTCAATCCGGAAAACCCGAATATCCTCACTATTGGTTTCGCGCGCCGTTTTGCGACCTACAAGCGCGCGACCATGTTGTTTGGCGACATCGATTGGCTGCGGGAAATTTTGAATAATCCAGAACGTCCTGCCGTATTTATTTTTGCCGGAAAGGCGCACCCTGCGGATAATCCTGGGCAAGACCTGATTCGCCACATTACGCATATTTCCAAAATGCCGGAATTTGTTGGCAAGATATTGATGGTGGAAGGTTATGATCTGGCCTTGGCACGCAAGCTGGTTTCCGGTGTGGATGTCTGGTTGAATACCCCGTTGTATCCGCTGGAAGCGAGCGGCACATCCGGCATGAAGGCGGGCATGAATGGCACGATCAATTTGTCGGTGCTGGACGGCTGGTGGGGTGAGAGTTATGACGGAAAAAATGGTTGGGCGATCAAGCCGGTATCGGAATCGCTGAGCGAAGAAGCCCGCACGCGCGAAGAGACCCGCACCTTCTACGAGTTGTTGCAAGATCATGTTGTGCCGTTGTACTACGAGCATGGCAAGATGGGTTTTTCACCGAATTGGGTGAAGATGTCCAAACGCTCGATGTCCACCATCATGCCGCGTTTCAACTCCAAACGCATGGTGGGTGAATATCTCGCCAAGTGCTACCTGCCTGCCAGCAATCAACATCGCCTGTACAGGCAAGATCAGTGCAAAAATTCACACGTCGTTGCCGAGTGGAAAGCGCGGGTTCGCGATGCATGGGCGGGTGCCGCACTGCACCGCCTGGATGCTGAGCAGCGGGAAATCAGCTACGGCGATAGCTTGCGTTTTGAAGTCGCGGTCAAGCTGAACGGCCTCCAGCCCGGCGATGTGGTCGTAGAGATGTTGTTTGGTTTATTTACCAAGCGTGAAAAATTGCAGAACTCGCACCGCTACTGTTTTGAAGACACAGGTACGATGACCGAAGCGGGTGAAAATATATTCGCTTTGGAAATTCAGCCGGAACAATGCGGCAAGTTGGAATACCGCATTCGTGTCTACCCGTACCATGAGATGCTGACCCATCGATTTGAAATGGGCATGATGCGCTGGCTGTAGCAGGTCGCCGTGCTGTCCATCGCTCACCTTAATCTCATGCAGGCAATCATTGTGTTGCTTCCGTAAGTGCGCATGAATTCGCACCTACAAACCCGTCAACTGCGTTTTCAAGGATGACAGGATTTTTGATAGGTTTTTTTTTGGAATAAAGATGGCCGACTACAAGAATACGTTGAAGTTGCCTGATGCGTTGATTGCGACGTATGCTGCCCTTTTGTTTGAAAGCACATTTGATGAGCAAATCCGCTTCTGACCTTTTCATCGTTGATAACAGTGATGCCGACTGGAAAGTCTGCTCCTACATCAAGGACTGGTGCGAACTTTCCAAGGCCATTGATATTGCCACGGGGTACTTTGAAATTAGCGCGCTGCTGGCGCTTGAAGACAAATGGCAAGCGGTGGATCACATTCGTATCCTGATGGGCGATGAGGTATCGCTACGCACCAAGCGGGCATTCGAGCAAAGCCTAAAAAAAATCAGCGGTCGGCTGGATTCAAGCATCGAAAACGAGAAGTCCAAAAATGATTTTCTGAAAGGCGTTCCGGCCATTGTCGAGGGTATCCGTTCCGGCAAGATTCAGTGCCGCGTATCGCGCAAAGATAAGTTTCACGCCAAGGCGTATTTGACGCATGGCCGCGCTGCGGTTATCGGTTCATTCGGTTTGGTGGGTTCTTCCAATTTCACTTACCCCGGTCTTACCGACAACGTCGAACTCAACGTCCAGATACGCGGCCCGGAAGTCGGCCTGCTCCAGGCATGGTACGAGCGCCACTGGGATGAAGCGGAAGATGTCACCACGGACTTGCTCAAAACGATAGAACGCCACACCCGCGAATACAGCCCGTTTGAAGTTTGGGTCAAGGCACTCGACGAGCTCATGCGCGGCCACGAACTGACTCCCGACGAATGGGATCAACGCCAGTCCAAGGTATTCCCCATCCTTGCCAAGTACCAGCAGGACGCTTACAAAACCCTCATACAGATTGCTGACCGCTTCGGCACAGCCTTCCTGTGCGATGGCGTCGGCCTTGGCAAAACCTTCGTTGGCTTGATGCTGCTTGAGCGCATGGTGCGTGATGGCAAGCGTGTCGTTTTGTTCGCACCAAAGGCCGCGCGCGAGGATGTATGGGAACGCGCCATTCGTAAGTATCTGCCTCACCTGAACAGCGGCTTTGTAAATTTTGTCCTCTACAACCATACCGACCTGCAACGAAAAGGCCATTGGCCGCGCGATATGGAATTGACGTTGCGCGATGCCGACGTAGTGCTGATAGATGAAGCGCACCACTTTCGCAACACCGGCATCAAGGGTGAGGGTGAGAAAGAGCCATCCCGTTACCGTGTGCTTCAGAAATACATGCAATCAGGCGACCGCCCCAAGCAACTTTTTATGTTCACTGCAACGCCGGTCAACAACTCCATCCACGATTTCCGCCACATGATTGAATTGGCTGGCAACGAGTCGGTATATGCCACGCAGTTGGGCATCCACAGCCTACGCTCCCATTTCAACCAAATGGAGAAGCATCTGCTTGGCAAGAACACGGACACAAACCAACTCGATCTGGAATTCGGCACTGAAATTTTTGATGCTGAAAAGGCTTTACGCATAGACCGCATCTTTGAAAACATCGTCGTCCAGCGCAGCCGTGGCTACGTCAAGGAAAGCCAGCAGCAGCAAGGTGCGAACGAAGCCTTGTTCCCGGAACGCGAAGCGCCCCAGGTCGTTCCCTACAACCTCAAGGCCACCTATGGCAAGCTGCTTACCGCCGTGGAGAAAGCCTTCCACAAGAAAACACCGCTGTTCGTACTGGGCATTTATTATCCGTTGGCCTATTGGAAAGGCGACAGCGCGGACTCGCTCCTTGGTTCTTTCGATGAAGGTCGCCAAAAGCAGGTTGTCACCCTGATCCGCACTCTGTTCCTCAAGCGCTTTGAAAGCTCTGCCCGCGCCTTCGAGAGTTCCTGCTGGCGAATGCTGCAAAAATTGCTGGCATGGATTACGGTTCATAGTCATACCGAACAACATAAACGCAGCTTGGAGCGCTGGAAGATCACTCACGGTGAACTCATCAATTACAACCAATCGCACAATCACGACCTCTGGCCTGATGATGCCGACGAAGATCAAGTAGAAGAATTTCTTAATGACGACCATTTATCCGCCGTAGAAAAGCTCGATACCGATCTTTACAAAATTGATGAAATCATCGCTGATACTTTCGACGACCTCAACCAAATTGCCGAATTTCTCAACCTGTTGTCCGAGGCCAAACCGGAAAAAGACGACAAGCTGAAAGCGCTCATCAAATTACTCAAAACCGATGCAGTGCTGAAAAAAGAAAAAGTGATTCTCTTCACCGAGTTCGCCGATACCGCGCGTTACCTGGAACAGCAACTCGAACAGGCAGGGTTTGATGGGTTATGCCGCATTGACGGCGGCAGCAGCCAGCCACAGCGCAGCGACGTTATCCGCCGCTTCTCGCCCTATTACAACGAAAGCTCCACGGCCAAACTAGCCGCCGAAGGCAAAGAAGAAATCCGCATCCTCATTTCCACCGACGTGCTTTCTGAGGGCTTGAACCTGCAAGATGCCACACGCCTCATCAACTACGACCTGCACTGGAATCCGGTGCGTCTGATGCAGCGCATCGGTCGTGTGGACCGGCGCATGAACCCCGACATCGAAGCGCAAATCATCGCCGACCATCCGCATCGCAAAAAACTGCGCGGCAAAACCGCCTTCTGGAATTTCTTGCCGCCGGATGAACTGGATGAAATCCTGCGACTGTTCCAGCGAGTGACCAATAAAACTCTGGTCATCTCCCGCACGATGGGTATTGAAGGCCGAAAGCTGCTTACCCCGGACGATGAATTCGATCCGATCAAGGAAATCAACGAGCAATGCGACGGCCATCTGACCGACACCGAAAGCCTGCGACTGGAATACGAACGCCTGATGGACGAGCACCCTGAGCTTGCCGCTCGACTGGCTGGCTTCCCCCTCAAAGTGTTTACCGGCAAAGCGAATCCCAAGCCAGACACCAAGGCAGTATTTTTCTGCTACCGCATCCCTCGACCGGACACCACACAGAAAAATGCCGAGACCGAACAGCCGCTCTGGACAGATACCGCCGGGCTAACCGTGTGGGCGTGTTTCGATCTTCAAGGGAAAATGGTGTTGACTGAGGCGGGCGCCATTGCCGCGCTGATTCGCTCTAGCCTGGACACCACACGCAAAACCTCCATTGAACACACTTCGCTTTCTGATCTGCGTAAGAAAGTCGAAAAACACCTCATCGCCGAATATCTGCGCCCATTGCAAGCACCGGTGGGCGTGGCGCCTGTGCTCAAGTGCTGGATGGAGTTGAATTGACCATGGATATTCCGATTCTGACTCTGCGTGGGCTACCGGTCATGATGGATGCGGACCTTGCACGCCTGTATGGCGTGCTGACGAAGAGGCTCAATGAGCAAGTCAAGCGCAACACCGATCGGTTCCCGGAAGATTTTGCCTTTCGGCTCACTGCGGAAGAAAAGCAGCAGGTGGTCGCAAATTGCGACCACCTCGCCAATCTGAAGTTTGCGAAGTCCTTGCCCTGGGCATTCACCGAGCACGGTGCGTTGATGGCTGCGAATGTGCTGAATAGCACGGAAGCGGTAAAAATGAGCGTATTCATCGTGCGCGCCTTTGTCAAACAGCGCGAGGTGCTGCTCACAAACGCCACGATCCTGAAACGCCTTGCAGAAATCGACCAGTCCCTTCTGGTACATGACCACGTTCTGTGCGACATCTACCAGAAACTACTTCCCCTCCTGCAACCGCCGCCAACTCCGCCAAAGCGGCGCATCGGCTTCATTGACTGACCGGGGCTATTGTCATGTCGACTCGCGATCACCTGCGTTCCATCCGCGCTTTTCCCCAACTCGTTCGTTACCTTGAAGACGAACTCGACTGGCCGCTTCGGGAATATGGCTTCGACGAACTCACTTTTGAATACACACCCGATGAATTGGGTTTGAAGGAAGAAGATGCCGCGCGCATCAAAGCTATTCACCAGTTGCGCCCACTCGCCAATACCCAACCGTGGGGCATCTTTTTCGTCGAGTTTGAGAACAAAAAAATACCTGTCGTCGTACTGCGCCGCATCCTCTCGCACCTTGCCGTCAAAAAGCGCGCTTCTGCCAACAAGGCATCGGCGCCGGCGTGGCACGCCCAAGACCTGCT
>CAIZNF010000417.1 GCA_903934275.1 uncultured Nitrosomonadales bacterium | reverse complement strand
GTTCGTAGAGGGTCATGCCGACACGAGGGTGGGTGAACGAGTCCCGGCGCTTATCGACGCGCCAGCGCGCGCGATCAAGCCGCGTCGGCGCCGCTAGTTCGTGTCGTGGCCTGACGGACAGCCGCCACCGCGGCCTCGAACGCAACCATCACGCCCTTATCCTGTGCCGCTTTGAAAATCTCGTTGCCGTGCGTCGCCAGCAGTGCCTTGTTGGCGGTGACCACATGCTTCCCGTTCGCAATCGCTTTCAGCACCAGCTCTTTCGCCACGCCATAACCGCCGATCAGCTCGATGACGATATCCACTTCGGGATCACTCACCACCGAGAACGCGTCATCGGTGACGCGGCATGCGCCGCCGGTGACTTGCTTCGCCAGTTCCAGATTCTTGTCTGCCACCACGGTGATGCAAATCGGGCGCCCGGCACGGCGCGCAATTTCTTCCGCGTTACGCCGCAGCACGGTGAAGGTACCGCCGCCAACTGTGCCGATACCGAGGAGTCCTACGTTGATTGGTTTCATTTTAATTCCTAGTTATTAGTAGGAAGACGTAAGACTTAAGTTGGTGTTGTCCGCTTCGCGGTTTTAACTAACAACTTACGTCTTCCGACTTCCAACTGGTTTACGTGCCGTGCCGCTTGCGGTAGCTTTCCAAAAAGCGCGCAATGCGCCCGATCGCCTCGACCAAATCATCTGCATTCGGCAGGAACACCACGCGGATGTGATCGGTATGTATCCAGTTGAAGCCCGTGCCCTGCACCACCAGCACTTTCTCGGTTTCCAATAATTCCAGAATAAATTTCTGGTCGTCCTCAATCGGATAAACTTTCGGGTCGAAGCGCGGAAACAAATACAGCGCGGCCTTGGGCTTGACGCAAGTCACGCCGGGAATCGCGGTAAGCAGCTTGTAAGCCAGATCGCGCTGTTTGCACAAGCGCCCAGTTGGCGCAACCAGATCGTTGATGCTCTGATAACCGCCCAACGCGGTTTGGATCGCGAACTGTCCGGGCACATTGGAACACAGCCGCATTGAGGCCAGAATGGTCAGGCCGTTGATGTAATCCTGCGCATGCTTCTTCTCGCCGGACACCACCATCCATCCGGCGCGATAACCGCAGGCGCGGTAATTTTTCGACAAGCCATTCAGCGTGAGAAACAGCACATCATCGGCCATTGAGGCAATCGAGGTATGCGTCGCGCCATCGTACAACATCTTGTCGTAGATCTCATCGGCGAAGATGATCAACTCGTGCTCGCGCGCGATCTGCACCACTTCGCGCAGTAACTCATCGGAGTATAAAGCGCCGGTCGGATTATTCGGGTTGATGATAACGATGGCACGCGTGTTCGGTGTGATCTTGCCGCGCAGATCGGCAAGGTCGGGCATCCACCCGTTCTGTTCATCGCACAGGTAATGGCGCGGCGTGCCGCCTGACAGCGTAACCGCCGCAGTCCACAACGGATAATCCGGCGCGGGCACCAGAACCTCATCGCCGGTGTTGAGCAAACCCTGCATCGCCATCACGATCAGCTCCGACGCGCCATTGCCGATATAAATATCCTCCAGGCCAACACCGGCAATTTTTTTAGCCTGACAATAATGCATGATCGCCTTGCGCGCCGCGAACATACCTTTGGAATCGGAATAGCCGGACGAATTCGGCATGTTGAGAATCACGTCCTGCTGGATTTCCTCCGGCGCTTCAAAACCGAAAGGAGCAAGGTTGCCGATGTTCAGCTTGATAATGCGCTGCCCCTCCTCCTCCATCTGCTTGGCGCGCTCCATCACCGGCCCGCGAATGTCGTAGCACACGTTGGAAAGCTTGGTCGATTTTAATATTGGTTTCACGGTTCACCTGTATTGGCACTACGATCCATCTGCGCGGGCGCGATAAATCGCGCCCCTACATGATAAAATTCGGCATGAGACAGCAAGGAGTGCGATTTTACCCGCGCCGCCCCTGCACAGCAAATGCCATACGATAATAAGGAGCACTAATCTTTGAAACTTCACCTGGCCGATCTTGGCGACACCAAACTGTTCACCGCATACGGCGCGGATCATGTCGCGGTCAACGGAGAACGCCATGACCGCAGCATCGTGGTGCTGGCAGAAGAAGTGCGCAACGATTGGGATTCGGCAGGTTTCGGCGAGTTGAGCGAAGCACATTTTTCTTATTTTATCGCCCTGAAACCGGATGTGCTTCTGCTCGGCACCGGCGCACAGCAACGCTTCCCGCATCCGCGCCTATACCGCGCGTTGACCGATGCGGGCATCGGTGTGGAATGCATGAACACCCCGGCGGCGTGCCGCACCTACAACATACTGGTAGCGGAGGGGCGCAAGGTTGTTGCTGCGATCTTGTTATGAATATTGCACCCGTAGGGGCGTATGGTATACGCCCTATATTCTCACCCATAATTAAGCACGCGGGCGTAATGCCTTACGCCCCTACAAACAATCTATGAGCCAATCTCTAAACAACGTCATCCATCAAGCCGAACAAATCATCCTCGGCAAACCGCAACAAATCCGCCTCGCGCTGACTTGCCTGCTGGCGCGCGGCCATCTGCTCATCGAAGATTTGCCGGGGGTCGGCAAAACCACGCTGGCGCATGTCTTGGCTTGCACGCTGGGTTTGCAATTCCGACGCATCCAGTTCACCAGCGACCTGCTGCCCGCCGACATCCTCGGCGTTTCGGTATATCAGCGCGACAGCGAAAAATTCGAGTTTCACCCCGGCCCGATATTCGCGCAAATGATCCTGGCCGACGAGGTCAACCGCGCCACCCCCAAGGCACAGAGCGCGTTGCTGGAGGCAATGGAAGAGCAGCAAGTAACCATCGAAGGCACGACGCGCGCCCTGCCCGCGCCGTTCTTTGTCATCGCCACGCAGAATCCGTCCTATCAGGTTGGCACATTCCCGCTGCCGGAATCGCAACTGGACCGTTTCCTGATGCGCATTCAGATGGGCTACCCCGATGCGCAGGCGGAACGCGGCCTGCTGTCCGGCGTGGATCGGCGCGAGATCATCGCGCGCCTCAGCCCGCAAATGGAAAGCTCGGAACTGCTGGCGCTGCAACAGCGAGTAAAGGCTGTGATCACATCCCCCGCACTGCTCGACTATATTCAGGCCATCCTGCGCCATACGCGCGAATCGGCGCGTTACCTGCACGGCCTGTCGCCGCGCGCCGGGCTCGCCCTGCTCTCCGCCGCGCGAGCCTGGGCATTGCTCGACAAACGCGATGCGGTCATTCCAGAAGATATTCAGGCAATATTGCCCGGCGTAGTCAACCACCGCTTGCAGGCAATCGGCGAATATTCAAAACAAAACAACGCCACGCTGGCGCGCGAATTGATCGAGGCTGTGGCGATTCCATGATTCTACCCTCAGCCCCTCTACTGCACGCAATCGAGTGCGTAGGCTGGGCAAAGCGTAGCGTGCC
>CAIZNF010000416.1 GCA_903934275.1 uncultured Nitrosomonadales bacterium | reverse complement strand
TGGACGACGGCGATCCGCCCGCGCTGACTTTCAGCGTGATCCGCGCCGCCTGCGTGGGGACAATAACCAGGTCCGTGTGAATCGCTGCACGTCGAACAAAGTCCATTGCAATAACCAAGGGGAATATTCCCATTGGGAAGTCCGCGGCGGATGCGTTCAGATTTCGCTTCGCGGGTGCGTTCACTGGTCTGACGAACGTACATCTCCGCCATCGCTCCCAGCACATACAAGACGAGCCTGCCCCACCAGGTCTCAGGGTCAATTTGTTCGGTGACGCTGACGAATTGAACGTGGTGCTTCTTGCACAAACGCACAAATTCCAATTGCGATTCCAGGTTGCGATACAGCCGATCGAGCCTATGAACCACCACCGATTTGACGCGCCCGGCTTTTATATCCACGATCAATTTTTGCAGTTCTTTGCGGCGGCTGTTCCTGCCAGTTTTGTACGGGTCACTGTATATCTGGATTTCTGTCGCACCTTTATCGCGCGCGTAGGCTTCCGCCCGATCAGGTTGTATTTCCAAAGAGTAACTGTAACCCTGTATCTCTTCACGCGACAGGCGGGTGTAGACAGCCCAGGTATCCACCTGTTTTCCTTGTTCGATCTGTTGAACTTCGGTGTGGATCAATAACTTGAGCTCTTCAAACGAGCTTGGCGGTTGATTGCTCTTATTCATCCTGGGCATCCGAGCCCTGGACGGGTTCCTCCTGATCTTTGACAGGTTGAACTACGGGCGGCGTGTCAAGTTCGACCGTGCGTCCCGCGATACGGCGCAGAGCCAGTCCCAGTAGATGGATAAAGGCTTCCACGCGTTCAGAAGGGGATAAAGATTCAATTTTCATTTTTGCAAACTCCTGCTGGGAATTTGCGCAGCGCGCCGCGCACAAAAGTAAAATTTCGCATGCGATAGCGCACAGCATATCAATATTGGCTCATCAAATCTAGTGGAGATTTCTCCTTTTTTGGTACGCGAAAAACGCTTGCCAAAAATTCTCAAGGAGACCCCTAGAAAAATGTCCAACCATCCAGAATCGGATCACACCCGAGCTTCTATTAACCTCTATTACATTGTCGCTCAAAACACGCTGCTCAAATATAAAAATACGATCAGCAGGGCGGAGGCGGCTAAGGTTTTGGCGGTACTGCTTCAAATTCATCCCAGAGCGTCTGAATCCTGGATGCGAGGCAACTTTAGGAAACATCCAATCTCGCGTGAGAATTTTCTAAAGTTTGTCCGCTTATATCGAGCAAAAACTGGGCTTGAAACGCCCAAGAAGATTACCGCGCTGGCGATCGACCTGTATGGTCGAGAATACAAAAAGGCCATCGAACTCCTGGATCCTCAGGATCGTAAAAATGCCCCGTCGCAAATTAAGCTGCCAAGCAAAGTAAATTTGGCGGCCGCAATTTATAATTTGATCGAGGCAAGTTCTCCCGAAGAACTAAAGAAAACACTTCTAACAATGGTATCGAGTATCGGCGATCTTCCAGTAATTCCTATTGTGGAAATTGTTTGATGTAAATATCAAGTGCTCCGCCGTGTATACTTGCTGGAATGGATACTCTTTCCGGTGCAGTTGAACGCATTACTTACTACAATCCTGAAAACGGATACACCGTGTTGCGCCTGCGCCCGGATACTAAAATGGCGAATCGTTTCACCAATAAATCCAGCCTGAACGCAGATGGGTTGGCTACGGTAGTGGGGAATTTGCCTGAGCTTTCACCAGGAGAGCATTTACGTCTGCAGGGGCAGTGGGACAACCACCCAAAGCACGGACCACAATTCAAGGCTGAAGTTTGCGAACAAACCCT
>CAIZNF010000415.1 GCA_903934275.1 uncultured Nitrosomonadales bacterium | reverse complement strand
CATTCTCAATTTGCAATTTACGCATCGTTGCCTCCCTCAAATGGAAACAGCGATATTATAAACTAATTATGCGACATTATTTAAGTCGTCGTGTTTAGTAACATGTTTAACTCGCTATTTTGAAATTCAGGCAACCTAAAATCAAACAACCTAGCTGGCGGGGCATCTGCCTTTAATCGAGGAATTTGTATTGTACTGAAGTCCAATGCTGCATGATATGCAGGTATTAATGTTTGTCCTACAAAATGCCAGATCTAGCTCTTGTTAAGGGTTGTAGGATACCGGCCCTCAACCGCAGGCTGGGATGCATCAAAATACTCCGGGCATGCATCGGACAAGCCTCGGGGGACGAAACCGCGTGATATCACCAGTGCGCGTGAAATACAAGAACGAGGCCGATTCAAACTCGCTGCAATCGCGGCAGGTTTTAACCCTTGCTGAATCGGATAGGCAAGAAATGTTCACCTGCGTTTTCCTACTTCCAATTTTACCCCCGCCTCTCCCGCAGCAACCTGATACTCCGCCGCAATCGCAACACCCGGTGCGCATACCAACTCTTCGCCGCAATACAGCAGCGGTAGGCGGTCGCGTTGCCAGGGCGGGACATGGTGTTCTTGCAGCAGATTTTTCAAAGTGCGTGTCGCAGCATTCGTGTGGGGGCGCAGAGTTTCGCCGCCTTGCCGCAGACGTAGCGTTACCGGTGCTCGCTGCAATTTTGTCATGCTAATGCCGGATGTTTGCGTTGTATCAAAGCGCAACCACATATTCAACGCAGGCCAGTCCAACTCCGCTTCGCCTTGCCATGGCAATATAATGCTCCGATCAAGGTCGCCCAATGCGCGTAGCGCATACACCCTGCCCCGATAACGGCGCACCTGCCAGCCACCATCTCCATATTCAATGCATACTGCCGCACCCTGTCGCGCATTGCATAGCTGTTGCAGCATATCGTTCAGTTGCACAACTTGCGGCATCGGCGCTGCGATGCTGTGCAGAAAATAGCGTAGCAGGTTTTTTGCGCGGGAATGAGGGAGGGATTGCAGGCGCGATACTTCCAAGGTTACATCGTAGCCGCCCACCATCTCCCGACCCGCTCTTCCAGCTCCCCCGGTGAAACTACTAGCCATCTGACTACGCTGCCCAACAACGGTAACCAAGTCGCTGGTTATCCCGCGAGCGGAAGAAGAAAATAAATCGGGTGCATCCAGCCGCGCCAAATCATCGAGCAGTTCGCTCGCCTCGGCGAAATGCTGCGCGCTGCGTGCCAATGTGTCGCGGCAAGCGGGAAATGTTTCACCCAACAACGGCATCACGCGATGCCGCAAGAAGTTGCGCGGATAGCTGTCGTCGGCATTGCTTTCGTCTTCTATCCAGTGCAACTTATGCACTGCGGCGTAATCGAGTATTTCCTGCCGAGAACAATGCAATAACGGGCGCACAAAATTGGGTGATGCCGCGCGTCCGTCAGGCAGCGGCAGCTTCGCCATCCGATACCTCTGGAAACTCAAAACAGGCATGGCGCTCGCGCCACGAACCCCTGCGCCGCGCAACAATTGCAGCAACAGGGTTTCTATCTGATCGTCGGCGTGATGCGCCAGTGCCACAAAATCGCAGGCCTGCCTGGCAAACGCCGCGTGACGCAGCTTGCGCGCCGCAGCTTCGATGCCATGCGCACGCAATGGCGCGATATCCACATGTTCAATATGCAGGGAGACAAGGTGGCGGGCGCAAAGATCAGCACAAAAAACCGCCCATGCGTCTGCATTCGGGCTGATTCCGTGATGGACATGCAGTGCTGAGAGTTGCCAGGAAAAACGGGGGGCTAGTCTATGCAACAGATGCAACAACACCACCGAATCCACTCCGCCGCTCAGTCCAATCAGAATCGAGCTATGCGCGGGAAGCAACGGCGCGATCAGTGCCGCGACACGTTCGGTAAAATGCGTGCCTGTCAAGAAATGTCCTTTGCAAACATTTTGCGGCTTAAGGGCGTATGGCAAGACACCTCTGATTTAGCCCTTTCGAGCCACATGGGGATGCAATACCACACGGAGGCGTATTGCCATGAGTCCCTACAGTGCTGCTTCCTTGAATTTGCCATAACTCATCAGGCGGTTGAAACGGTCTTGCAACAGATTGACCGTCGGTTTGCTCTGTGCAATTTTTAACGCCTCTTGCAGCGCCTTTTTTACATTCTGCATGGTCATCGCATAATCGCGATGCGCGCCGCCCAGTGGCTCGCCGATTATCTTGTCTATCAGCCCCAATGTTTTCAAACGCGTCGCGGTAATGCCCAAAGTTTCCGCTGCATCCGGCGCTTTTTCCGCGCTCTTCCACAGAATTGAAGCGCAACCTTCCGGCGAGATCACCGAGTAAGTGCTGTATTGCAGCATCAGCAATACATCGCCCACCGCAATCGCCAGCGCGCCGCCGGAGCCGCCCTCGCCAATCACAGTGCAGATAATCGGCACGCGCAACTCGGTCATCTCATATAGATTACGCCCAATCGCCTCGGACTGGCCACGCTCTTCCGCGCCCACGCCGGGGTAGGCTCCGGGAGTATCGATAAACGTCATGATAGGAATGCCAAATTTCTCCGCCATGCGCATCAAACGCATCGCCTTGCGGTAGCCTTCGGGGCGCGGCATACCGAAATTGCGAATAATTTTTTCTTTAGTGTCGCGGCCTTTTTGATGGCCGATCACCATCACGCTTTGCCCGTTAAAACGCGCCAGACCACAGATGATAGCCTTGTCGTCCGCATACACGCGATCTCCATGCAACTCTTCAAAGTCGGTGAACAGATGTTCGATATAATCCAACGTATAAGGGCGCTGCGGGTGGCGCGATACCTGTGATATTTGCCAAGGCGAGAGCTTGGCATAAACGTCTTTGGTCAGCGCTTCGCTCTTTTTGGACAGGCGCGCAATTTCATCGGCAATATCGAGCGCCGAATCATCCTGCACGTAGCGCAGTTGCTCAATTTTTTCTTCCAGCT
>CAIZNF010000414.1 GCA_903934275.1 uncultured Nitrosomonadales bacterium | reverse complement strand
TTATTTGCCATAACAACCATGACCGAACGTAAGTATCAGGCCATTGAAATAGCTGACCACACTCATCCTAACCCAACACTTTGTGCTTCGTACCAAAATACGGCATTACTCTAAATCAAGTTCAGATTCAGGCCGTAGGCGAAACTCAAGTGTCATAGCCTGCATCGAATGCCGGCCACAACCTCAGACACTAAACGACCACTATTTCCATCAACCTCATAGGCATTCAGACGTTGGTCAAGCTCAACTCTTTGCTCGACAGTAAGCACTAATACATTTTTATCAGCTGCAATGCTATCCCATAAATTTTCAACCATCTTGATGCGTTCTTCGACAGGTATTTCTTGCAGTGCTATGTTCATGGCACACCTCCCCAAACATTTGTGATGTGATCAGTTTAACCCAGAAAATCTCGATTGGGTATCAGAGATATAACGGGCGTAGGCCATTTCAAGGGTTCCCTTCCAAACCTGCCAGGGGGTTGCCCATCCTGATAGATGGTGCCTCGACCATAATGAACGCACCTGCCGAAAGATCAGCCATGCTCATGGCTTGGCATCAGAAGATGCAGGCTACTACTGCACCTCTGTCACCACCGGCGCGCGGTCGGAGGGCCGCTCCAGTTTGCGCGGGGTGCGGTCTATCACGCAACTTTTGCAGTACACGGCGAGCGGCTCTCCGTGGGAACGATGCAATTGTGGGATGCGGGAGCCTCTGCAGAAGCCTGAATGGCAAATTACAATGGAATCGTTTTATTGACCGCGCGATGTTCTAATCAAATCTGACTAACTAGGCTGGAGCACGCAATGCTTACAATTGGAATTTATAACGCGGAGGCAAAACGGCGAGAATTATTGGCTGCTGTTGAAAGCAGCGAAACGATTACCATCACCCAGTCACGCAAACTTGCAGGTATTAAGACCAGTTTAAAGACCGTTTATACTCGCCACGCCGATGAAGGCGACATCAGCCATTGTGCGCGGTTCATTTGTACACTTCGCTACGATGCCCTATTTTGATGACCTCGATGGTTATCACGCTGTCTTGAATATCCGCAGTGATTCGATAATTTCCCACGCGATAACGCCACAAATGCCCCGCGCGCTGCATGGCAATTCCCGAAGTTCCGGATTATCCAGTGCCTATAGCTTGTCAATAAATCCGGCAATCCGCCGCTTTGTTGATTTATCCAGCTCGGCTAATTCCTTGACAGCGCCGGGCTTGATGTCGATCTTATAGCCCAAGCTCGGCCTTTACCCGGCCCCAAGGAATAGCCTTTTCCCCACGCCGCGCCTCGATGGTTTTCAAGTCTTCGATTTCTTCAAGCATGTTGGACAGCGCGCGCCTAACCAGTGCATCCTTGCTAATTTTGAGTTGCTTGGCTTGCTCGATCAGCGCGCTATTGAGACGCGCGGAAAGGCGAACGCTGGCGGGTTGTTTTGCAGTTGCTGTTATGGTCATGGATGCCCTCCGTGGCTTGTTTCGTGTCGCAGATTCTACGCCAAACAACGCGGAAAAATACTGGGTTGTAAGGTCAGGATTTGAGGTTGGATCGTCCTGACAAGCGGTATACCTGAGAGAAGATGCGCTTCGTTGTGCCGCTGTCACTGCGTAACTTCTCTCAACTGCTGCAACATTGAAGGCGCAAAATTGAAAAATAATTTTCACAAAACCCCTTGATTAGGTGAACAATGGCTGTATGGAAAAGCACAAGCCGCGTTACTTGCTCAAGTGAGTGCAGTAGCTGGTGTAAATGTTGAATCTGCATACAAATCGGTGGATAATCCGCAGCTGATTTTGCAAGATGCATAATTGGCATGTCGAAATATTATTTCAACTGCCTTGGCGCATTAGCAAAAACCTGCTGTTCTTCACCTGACTAAAAATATTCCTAATTCCATGCAAAACTTAGTGACATCCGCCCCAATCACGTTTTACCCCTCCCGTTCCCAAGAGATGATTCCGGCCAATGAGTCAGTTTCGCCCATTGTGGGCAACCGCGTGGAGTTGCAGTTGCTCACCACGCTAAAATGCAACCTGAAATGCACTTATTGTTCGCTCGGCGTAGGTGATATGGTCGGCTCGCAGGATAAGGTTTCTTATGACATGGAGGCGCTGGAAGCCTTCATCGAGAAACACCTTTCCCAGCATGAGGTTTATGTCACTTTCTACGGCGGCGAACCGACTCTGAATCTCGGCTTTATCCGGGAAGTCATGGAGCGTTACCCCACTTTCCGTTTTCAGCTTCAAACCAATGGCACGTTGCTGGACGGTTTGCCGGATAGGGTTCTGGCAAATCTCTCCAATATCCTGCTTTCCATAGACGGTGGCGAGACGATTACCGACGGCTTCAGGGGGCGTGGTGTGTACCGGCAGGTGGTCAAAAACACCCAAGCGGTACGCGGCCGGATGGCGGGCACTTTCACGGCGCGGGTAACATGGAGCAGCGAGGAGACCTCGTTTGAGGAGCTGGACGAACTGGCAAATACTTTCGACTATGTGTATTTCCAGTTTGTCGCCGGTGAGGGGACTTATTCGCCCGCCGCGATGGAGAAGAAAAAAGCGGTGATCACGCAACTGGTGGATAAGTTCTTTTCCGGCGAGACGCTCTACCCGCTCATACCGATCATGGGCATTGTGCGCAACAAGGTGCTGCCTACGCGCGCGACCGAGCTCTATCACGGCAAAACTCAATGCCGGGTGTCCACGCATATTCTCAACGTGATGCCGGATGGCAAAATTTACCCGTGCCCGGACATGATGTACGTGCCCGAGATGTTGCAGGGAGATGTGATTGCGAACTGGCTCAAACCCAGCCCGTTGCAGCCGCACCCGAACATGCCATGCGGCAGTTGCGAGGCCGAACCGTGGTGCAGGGGCAATTGCATGAAAAATCTCTATCTCGCTTATGTGAAGGGCGACAAGGAATACCGCGACAAAGTCGTCGAGCCGATCTGCGATCTGGTCAGGTTTTTGGGAAGGGAAATAGATCGCCACGATCCGCAGGCGTGGTACGCGAAAGCGCCCCTGGATGTACGCAAAACCCTGCGCGATTGCGAGGTTTACGAGTATGTGGAAATCATGCCCTGATGCAGCGCCTACAACGTGCCGTAGACGTGACTTGCGCCAACGGGATTGCCACCCTAACGGGCACGGCGAGTGCCACCCCTGATAATGAAACTTGCTATGCCCGTTTTCCCCTCCCCAACCCTCCCCCGGAGGGAGAGGGGGCAAACGAATCGCTTCGCGAGTTTCA
>CAIZNF010000413.1 GCA_903934275.1 uncultured Nitrosomonadales bacterium | reverse complement strand
GGTCAGAATAGCCATCAGTCGAATGATGCTGTCCTGTTCTTGGTCAGTCACATCGTTTAATCCGATGAGGTCGGCAATTGAGCGCTGATTCAGCAAATGAGAATACTCGGCAATCTGCCGCTCAAAATCAGCTTGCAAACCCACCTCATCATTCTGGTTAGGCAAGATCACCCCAAACAGGGACAGGGCTATTCGCGCCACATCAACTAGATCGTTATATTTACCTAATTGGTTGTACTGAATTATCTTTTGAAGATAGATGTCCGCCTGATCGTAGCGGTCTGCAGCATGAGTCATTGCGTCGTCAAGGTCGGCTTCCGCTTCAGCAAATCGGCCCAATAGATAGGCGATATCTGCCCGCTCGCGGATAACCTTCATGGTGTGATGGCGACGCTCTGACCAGCATTCTGCCCCCAGTAGATCCACAGCAATCTGAAAATATTGCCGCGCTGATTCATAGGCGGTTGAGGCTTTGGCTTTGCGTCCGGCCTGTAGGTTGAGCAAGGAATACTGAAATCGTTCATCGGGGTCATTGATGAGGGCTATCGCGGCATTCAGATGGGCCACAATATCGAATATGCGCTCAACCAACTCCTCCTGACTTGTACGCTGCCTGAGTTGGCGGCCAATATTCAGATGCAGTGGTCCAATTTCCGCCTTAGGAATCAACGAATAGGCCGCCTGCTGAACTCGGTCATGCAGGAACCGGAATTCTGTCTTAAAGGACAGTATCAGTCCTTCCTGAATAGCCTCCCACAAATCACTACCGGTATCAATTTCGCTTCGGCCCTGAATCTCGGCCAGTAAAGCCAATTCAAAACGGTTGCCAATACACGCGGCTATCTTGAGCACCTGCTGCGTCAAAGGACTCATTCGAGCGATTTTCCCCGTCATCAAATCCACTACGTTATCGGTCATCCCGGCAGCTTCAATCTGCGCCATCTCCCATTGCCAACGACCGCTCGTTGGATCCAGCTGGAACCAGCCATGATCGTGGATTTCCTTGAGAAACTGCGTGGCAAAAAAGGGATTGCCTCCGGTTTTCTCCAGCAGAAGTTGTGACAGTTCCTGAGTATTTGTCGGCGGTTGATGCAGCGTATCGGCCGTCATCTGGTTTAGATCGTCGGGTAACAGTGGGCCAAGCAAAATAGTCTGAACCGCAGCGCCCTCGCTGCGAATATGGTTTAGCGTCAGGGTCAGCGGATGAGAAGACGAAACTTCATTATCTCGATAAGCGCCGATAAGCAGCAGATTGCGGCTGTCCGGGTTGGCACACAGAAGATCCATCAGCGCGAGCGATGGTGCATCGGCCCATTGCAAATCATCAAGGAAGACAACCAACGGATGTTCTGGGCGTGCGAACACGGCGATGAACTGCTGAAACGACCGGCTAAAGCGATTTTGCGCCTCAGTAGCACCCAATTCAGGCGCGGGTGGTTGCGGACCCATGATCAATTCCACATTCGGAATCACATCTATGATTACTTGGGCATTGTTGCCCAACGCGCTGCCTAATTCTTCACGCCAGTGCTGAATTTGATCTTCTCGTTCGGTCAGAATCTGGCTTACCAACCGACGAAACGCCTGAATCAGTGCGGAAAAAGGAATATCGCGTTGAAACTGATCATGTTTGCCGGCGATAAAATAGCCGCGCTGGCGCACGAGCGACTTTTGCACTTCGTTGACCAACGAAGTTTTGCCGATGCCTGAATACCCTCCAACCAAGAGCAGTTCCGAACGCCCTGCGGCAACTCGATCAAAGGCCTCCAGTAGTTGTCGGGTTTCTTGGTCGCGACCATAAAGATGGTGCGCGACCTGAAATTTTCTCGAGACATCATTTCGTCCCAATTCCAGTTCCGGCATCAGATTACCCGCACGCATAGAGGTCTGCAGCGCCAATAAATCTTGCAGTACCCCATTGGCGCTCTGGTAGCGATCCTCTGCCTTTTTTTCAAGCAATTTCATTACTACGTTCGACAGAGCCGGCGGAATCATGGGGTTGAGTTCAACGGGGGAAACCGGCAAGCGGGCAATATGGCAATGCACCATCTCCAGCGGATCGTCGCTCACAAAAGGCGGGGAGCCGATCAACATCTGGTAGTAGCACACTCCCAGTGAGTAGAGATCGGTGCGGTAATCGACGGCGCGGTTCATGCGGCCTGTCTGTTCTGGCGACACATAGGGCAACGTGCCTTCGATCAGATTCGGGGCACAAGCTTCCAGGGATTCAACCCCTATCAAGGTGGATAGCCCGAAATCGGTGAGTTTCACCTCCTCCGTTTCGGGATTAATAAGTACATTAGCAGTATTGATATCTTTGTGGATGATGCCCTGGTCATGCATCTGGGCCAATCCTTCGGCCATTTGGATGGCAATCGTTAGGAACTCCGATGGTGCTAGGCTT
>CAIZNF010000412.1 GCA_903934275.1 uncultured Nitrosomonadales bacterium | reverse complement strand
GTAGTCATATCAGTGATTTCACCAGAGGATTGAGGAGAGGGGGCCTGCATGGTGAGTTTCATAATCGGGGAGGTTACTTGCCACGTCTGTTAAAAACGATGGATGATCCAGCGTGGTGGACGGATACCGGAATCAAGACCCTCCTGGCGCGCAAATTTTCCGTCGCCCCGGTCGTCCACCAGATAATAAGGTGCGCCAACTTTTGGAGTTACCTTGATCATGTAAAGCTTTCCCCCCGCGCGGTATTCTTCGATAGTCTGCTCGGATTCTTTGGTGATGGTCACCTGAGGCTCGTCGTCTGGAGCGCCATCCTGCACGGGGTTAAACGCGGGTGGAGGGGGAAGCGGTTCAAGATTGGCGGGAACCGGGCCTTGGGCGAAAGCGCTAAGTGAAAAACCGCTCAGTAGCAAAAAGGATAGGAGGCGCATCGCGTCGGTCTCATTGAGTTGGGATGGGCGCATTTTAGCCGAAGTGCGGATAGTCTGCGCGGGTTAACGGGCAGTGGGGTGCACTTGAAAGTGGTGGGCAACAAGCAAAAGCCCCTCTCCCCTTGAGGGAGAGGGGTTGGGGAGAGGGGGTAATGGAATAACGGGAATTCACCACGTCACGCTTTGCCCAACCTGCGAAATATGAATTTTCTTTACAAATACAACTGCCGTTCGCGTTCCGCTTCGGACGGCTCAAAGCCGCGCGATTCATAGTGTTTGAAAATCGCGCTGACCACAGCTTGTGGCTCGTCGATAATCTGGATTAAATTCATGTCATCCGGGCTGATGACTTTTTCTTCCAGCAGTGTGGTGCGGAACCATTCGATCATGCCGCTCCAGAATTTGCTGCCTACCAGTATGATCGGCATCTTGCGCGTCTTGCCGGTTTGCACCAGCGTCAGCGCTTCCATCAGTTCGTCGAGCGTGCCAAAACCGCCGGGCATCACTACGTAGGCGCTGGCGAATTTCACAAACATCACTTTGCGCGCGAAGAAATGCTGGAAGGTCTGGCTGATGTTCTGGTAGAGATTGCTGGATTGCTCGTGTGGCAGTTGAATGTTCAATCCGACGCTGGGCGATTTGCCGTAAAACGCGCCTTTGTTGGCGGCTTCCATGATGCCGGGACCGCCGCCGGAAATGACCGAAAATCCGGCATCGGAAAGCAGGCGTGAAATCTCCTCGGTAAGTTTGTAATAAGGCTGATCGGGCTTGGTGCGCGCGCTGCCAAAAATGGTTACTGCCGGGTGAATCCGGTTAAGGCGGTCGGTGGCGGAGACGAACTCTGACATAATGCCGAATACGCGCCAGGCCTCCTTGGAGTTCCATGCTTCCGGTATTGCGGGAGAGGGTAGTTTTGGCTGAGTATTCATGCAATTCCCTTTTGGCAGAAAATGAAAATGGATAAAGTGAGTTTCGATACAACGAACAGTTCAGATAAAACGAATAAAGTGGATTCCGGTAAAACATTACTTTTGGTGGACGGCTCATCTTTCCTGTATCGCGCATTTCATGCGATGCCAGACTTGCGCAATCGCGAAGGTTTCCCGACTGGCGCGGTCTATGGTGTGCTCAACATGCTGCGCCGCTTGCGCCACGATTACCCTGCTGATTATAGCCTGTGCGTGTTCGATGCAAAAGGCAAAACCTTCCGCGACGACTGGTATCCGCAATACAAGGCGCACCGCGCGCCCATGCCGGATGATCTGGTGCGGCAGATAGAGCCGCTGCATCAGGCCATTGCCGCATCCGGCTGGAATATCCTGATGCAGGATGGCGTGGAGGCGGATGACGTGATTGGCACGTTGGCGCAGCAGGCCGCACAGGACGGCGTGCGCTGCATTGTCGCGACGGGCGACAAAGACCTCGCGCAACTGGTGAATGAGCATGTGACACTGATCAACACCATGAATAACGAAACGCTGGATATTGCGGGCGTGAACGTCAAATTTGGCGTTCCGCCGGAACGTATTCTGGATTATTTGACCCTTACCGGCGATACAGTGGACAACGTGCCGGGCGTAGAAAAAGTAGGCCCGAAAACGGCGGTGAAGTGGCTCGCACAATACGGCACGCTGGATAATCTGGTGCAGCATGCCGGCGAGGTCGGCGGCGTAGTTGGTGAGAACCTGCGCAAGGCGCTGGACTGGCTGCCGCAGGCGCGCCGCCTGCTTACCGTGAAATGCGATGTGGAATTGCCGCAGGCGTACAGCGCGATGATTCCTCCTTCGCCTGACACGGAGCAACTGCGCAATCTGTATGAAAAATTCGAGTTCAAAAATTGGCTGCGTGAATTGTCACCAGGTGTCACCCCCTCTCCCCAGCCCCTCTCCCACGTAGGGGAGAGGGGTTCCACAACTCCCTCTCCCTTGACGGGAGAGGGCGGGGGAGAGGGTGATGCAGCCCCAACCCGCACCGACAGCGCACACTACGAAACTATTCTCACCGAATCTCAGCTCGACTCATTGCTGGAAAAACTGCTCGCCGCCGAACTGGCCTGCGTGGATACCGAAACCACCGGCCTCGACGTGATGAACGCGCAACTGGTCGGTATCTCGTTCGCCATCACGCCGCATGAGGCCGTCTATCTGCCGCTGGCGCATGTATATCCCGGCGCGCCGGATCAACTCAAGCGTGACTATGCACTGCAAAAACTTAAGCCCTGGCTGGAAAGTGTGCAACACAAAAAACTCGGTCAGAACCTCAAATACGACCTGCACATTTTCACCAACCACGGCATTCATCTGAAAGGCATCCACGACGACACGCTGCTGCAATCCTACGTGCTGGAGAGCCACAAACCGCACGATATGGACAATCTCGCGCTACGCCATCTCAATGTGAAAACCATCAGCTATGCAGAAGTGGTCGGTAAGGGCGCGAAGCAGTTGTGTTTCGATCAGGTCGATCTCGATACGGCCACGCGCTATGCCGCCGAGGATGCCGACATTACGCTGCAATTGCATCAAGCCCTAGCGCCGCAACTGCACGACAAACTCGCCGTGGTGTATCGCGACATTGAGTTGCCCAGCATGCATGTGCTCTACACGATGGAGCGCAACGGCGTGTTGCTGGATTGCGATTTGCTGAAAATCCAGAGCCGCGAGTTGGGCGAAAAACTCATCGCGCTGGAAGCCAGGGCGCACGAGGCTGCCGGGCAACCGTTCAACCTCAACTCACCGAAGCAAATTCAGGAAATCCTGTTCGACAAACTGCAATTACCGGTGAAGAAAAAAACACCGGGCGGCACGCCGTCCACCGACGAAGAGGTGTTGCAGGAGCTGGCGCTCGATTATCCGCTGCCGAAAATTTTGCTGGAATATCGCGGCATGGCGAAGCTCAAGTCCACCTACACCGACAAGCTGCCGCAGATGGTGGATCGCAAAACCGGGCGCGTGCATACCAGCTACTCGCAAGCGGTAGCGGTCACCGGGCGTCTGGCTTCCAGCGACCCAAACCTGCAAAATATTCCGGTGCGCACCGCCGAAGGTCGCCGTATCCGCGAGGCGTTCATCGCGTCGCCCGATAGCCGCATCGTCTCGGCGGATTACTCGCAGATCGAATTGCGCATCATGGCGCACCTCTCTGGCGATGCGGGTTTATTGGCCGCGTTCGCCAATAACGAAGATATCCACCGCGCCACCGCCGCCGAAATTTTCATGATCTCGCGAGAAGAGGTATCCAGCGAACAGCGTCGTTATGCCAAGGTCATCAATTTCGGCCTGATCTACGGCATGTCGGCATTCGGCCTTGCCAAACAACTCGGCATCGAACGCGGTGCGGCAAGCGCCTATATTGACCGTTATTTCGCGCGCTATCCAGGCGTAAAAAACTACATGGATAGCACCCGCGAACAGGCTAAGCGGCAGGGCTATGTCGAAACCGTGTTCGGGCGGCGTTTATGGCTACCGGAAATCAACAGCAGTAACGGCATGCGCCGCCAAGGCTCGGAGCGCGCCGCGATCAACGCCCCGATGCAAGGTACTGCGGCGGACCTGATCAAATTGGCGATGATTAAAGTGCAGCACTGGCTGGAAACTGAAAAGCTGCACAGCCGCCTGATCATGCAAGTACATGACGAACTGGTGCTGGAAGTACCGGGGGCGGAATTGCATCTGGTGAAGGATATGCTGCCAAAATTGATGTGCGGCGTTGCCGAATTGAAAGTGCCTTTATTGGTCGAATTGGGGGAGGGGAAGAATTGGGACGAGGCGCATTAGTTTTTTGTTGAATGGTCATCGCGCCACTTGATCACAGTTATAATAACATTATGATTTAAAAGAAGTTGCATAGCGCCAGCAAATTCCATACAAAAAATTCTTTGTGCTATAAAAATTTAGTGCTAAGATTTCTTTGCGTTTAATTTGAAAGGGGCATTTATGGATAACATCGCTGGCTCACCCGTAGAGGGGGAGAATTTTTATGGTCGAGAAAAAGTAGTCTCGCATCTGCGGGAAATTCTTGCCAACGATGACATATTGTTGCTCGGCCCGCGCCGCATCGGCAAGACATCGACTGCTCGCGCCGTGATGGCTGCGGTGCGCAACGAAGGTTGGCGCGCAATTGAAATCAACGTCGCTGCGTGCAGGAATGAGCGCGACTTTCTCGACAAGCTGGAAAGTAAACTAGCACCGGAGTTGGCTACGTTTTCAGAAAAAGCTAAGAGCGCCATCGGCGATGCATTCGGCAAGGTAAGCGGACGCATCAAGTCAGTCAAAATTGCAGGGGCGGTCAGCGTAGAGCTGGGTAACGGTGAGGTCGAAGATTGGACCAAGGTGGCCTCCGACGTATTGCACTTGATTGTGCAGGCGGACGAGCGCTGGCTGATCTACGTCGATGAGTTGCCGATCATGCTGTTCAATTTCATACGCGACGATCCGCAATACGGTGTGCAACGCGTGCGCCGCTTTCTCGATTGGTTCCGCAACGACGTGCGGGCGTTGCCGGATGTGCGCAAGGTGCGCTGGCTGGTATCAGGTTCTGTCGGCCTCGATACGCTGGTGCAAGAACACGGCATGGCCGACACCATCAACAGCATGAGACATCAGGGGCTGGCGGCATACAGCGATGAAGTGGCCGTCGCCATGCTCGGCGAACTTGCAACCAGTTACCAGATCAAGCTTTCGAATGAGGATACACGACACATCGTTGCAGCCGTGCAATGGCCGCAACCCTATTATTTGCAGATGGCATTTCATCATTTGCGCGCGCTCATGTCTGAACATCCAGATGACAGCCCGGCCAGCCTGATCGAACAGGCCATAGACATCATGGTGCAGCCTGGTGCCGACAACGAATTTCACCACTGGGAAATGCGCCTCACCATACAACTCTGCAAGGCCGATGCCAATCATGCGCTGGCTATGCTCAATCTGGCCGCACAAGTTCCCGCAGGCGCGCGTGCGGAAAACCTGCTGGATATTGTGCAAGAGCGCATGAGCTGCGTCACACCTGACGAGGCAAAGCGAACCTTCATCCGACTGCGCGACATTCTGTTGCGCGACGCCTACTGGTGGGCGGAAGAAACATCGGGTGTGAAACGCTACCGCTTCCGCCTCGAACCATTGCGGCGCTGGTGGCTGAGGAGGGATACGCTATGAACACGGCTGCGGCTCATCACCATTACAACCCGGGCTGGCTCAGCGACGATGCGCTCGTCGCAAATTTTGTCGCCCGCATGGAAGAGTTCACCTTTCTGCGCGGCGAGCTGGCGCGTGCGCCACGCAAAGGCACGGTGCAGCACTACCTGCTGGTCGGCGTGCGCGGGGCTGGCAAGACCACGCTACTCAAGCGTTTGGCCGTTGCCATCCGCCGCGATGCTGGTCTGTGCGATCACCTGATTGCCTTGTCCTTCCCAGAAGAGTTGTACCAAGTCAAGAACCTGTCCGATTTCTGGTGGGCGGCATGCGATGCGCTGGCCGATGAACTGGATCATCTGGATATGGACGAACAGGCCAAGCGTCTGGACACGGCCATTGAGCAAGCAAAAAACGGCAGCAATAAACCCTCTGCCGATGCTGGTCTCAAACTGTTGCTGCAAACCTGCGCGGAACTGAAGCGCCGACCGGTGCTGCTGGTCGATAACCTCGACCTCGTGTTCACGCGCATAGATAAATCCGGGCGCAAACTCAAAGACCCGCATGCCGCCGCCTACTGGGAGTTGCGCGAAGCCCTGTCCAACAATGCCGCGCCCATCGTCATCGGCGGATCGGTGCGCCTCTCAGAGCCGTTCACCGATTACGACAAAGCTTTTTATGATTTTTTCATCCCCAAGCGTCTGGGAAAACTGGCGCTGGAGGAAGTGCGCCAAGTGCTGGAGAGCTTGGCCGATGCACAGGGCGCACCCGAAGTCAAACAACGCCTGAACGAGCGCCCGAGCCGCATCAAAGCACTATATGAGTTGACCGGCGGCAACCTGCGCGCACTGGGGTTGGTTTTTGACCTGCTGCGCAACGGCCCCAGCAGCCATTTCTTCAAAGATTTCGAGTGCCTGATGGACATCACCACGCCTTACTACAAGGCGCGCTTCGAGGACATGTCGGAACAGGCGCAAGTGGTCATGCACTCCTTGGCAGTCCGCCGCCCCGGCGATGGTGGCGGCCTGCGCTTCGGCCACACCGCCGCCGAAATTGGCGCTCATGCCGAACTACCAACCGGCACTGTCTCGGCGCAACTGGACATACTGGAGCGCGAAGGCTTGGTAGAAAAATCCGCCGCCCATGGCCGCACCCAATACCGCATCGCCGAACAACTGTTCCGCCTGTGGCTGCAAATGCGCAGCACGCGCCGTATCCGCCAGAATGTGATCGACCTCACCAAATTTCTCGAAGCCATGTTCGATTTTGAAGAATTGCAGGTACACATGGGCGATGAGAGCGGTGCGAGTCCGCTGGCCGATGCTAGGTATGCGTTCGCACTGGCCGGAGCGGGTTATTCCGTGTCCCTGTGCAAGGGGTTTGAGGCTTATGGCGCAGACCGCCTGCTGCAGCACCTGGCCGAACAGGGCGGTAACTTGGCCGACTACCTGCCTACCGGCGACTTGTCGGAAGATATGACCGTAATCGTGCGCCTGCGCGAACAGTTGCAAAAATGTAAAAGCGGCTTGAGCGAGGTGGAGAGGGAAGCCTTGCTCGGTTCGCTCGAACTCAGCCCGGAGCAGAAGCAGGCGAGTGTGAAGGCACTCTGTAAAAAAACTACGGCGAAGAAAGAAGCGGCGCGCTTGCGCCCATTACTGGATGCGGAACGTCGGCGTTTGTTGCGCCGTGGACTACAGGAAACCGACCTGCCTTTGCTGTTTTGCAAACGGACCAGAGGCTTGCTGCCGTTACCCAATCTCACGCCGCAGGATGCCGAATCGGCCTGTGTTCAAGCGAAAGATCAATCCGCTATTCGGGCGATGGTTTGGCGCTTGATGGGCGCGCGGGAATGGGTCAAATTCGCCAGTGAGACAGATGCGCAAGATTGGCTGGACTGGGGTCTGAAATATGCAAACGAGGCGGACTCCACCGAATGGGCCAATGTGGCCGGGGTGATGCGCCGCTCTAGGCAGCTTTCCAAAGCGAAACAGGCACTGGAACAGGCATTCAAACGGGGCGATTCATCGCGGGCATGGTATGAACGTGCTGCCTTACTGGATGAAACAGGTGGGGATGTAAAGGAGGTTGAAACAGCCTATCGCAAGGCGATTGAACTAGATCCTGCGAATGATCAACTGTGGAATGTTTTGGGCGTTCTGCTTGACGATAGATTGAACCGCCACGACGAAGCCGAGGTGGCCTACCGCAAGGCGATTGAACTTGATCCATCGGGTGCAAGTCAGTGGAATAATTTGGGTTATCACTTAGCAAATAGAACGGACCGCTACGACGAGGCTGAGGTTGCATATCGGAAGGCAATTGAACTTGATCCAGCACATGCTTGGCCATGGAATAATTTGGGCAATCTGCTGGCCGATGAGTTGAACCGCCACGATGAAGCCGAGGTGGCCTACCGCAAGGCGATTGAACTCGATCCGACATTTTCTTGGCCGTGGATTAACCTTGGAAAACTGCTATCCAATACGCCGAACCGCCACGGCGAAGCCGAGGCGGCCTACCGAAAGACGATTGAACTTGATCCAACTTTTGCCTCACCGTGGAATGACTTGGGCAATCTGCTGGCTGATGAATTGAACTGCCTCGATGAAGCCGAGGTGGCTTACCGTAAGGCGATTGAACTTGATCTGGCTTATGCCTTGCCATGGAATAATCTGGGCAGATTGCTGGAAGCGCAGAATCGGCTGGGCGAAGCATCTGCCGCCTATGCGCGTGGAGCGGCACTGGATAAAGACTTGCGTCCTTGGTGGAAGGAACGGCACACGAATCTGCAAACCAGAATCTGCACCGATGCTGTTCGACAAGCACTGGAAACCAACAGCCAGCCTGCTCTGCGCGAATCCTTGAGCCGCCTGCCCGCCGAATCCCCGGACATCGCCGTCACCTTGGTCAGCACACAGTTCGTCGAGTCTTTCTTAGCTCCGTTGCTGAAAAACGCCCAGCATGCTAAAACAACCCTCGATGCAATGCGCGACCTCGGCTATGAGAAACATGCCCGACCCATGCTGCTGGCCTTCGAAGCCGCCCTGACCAATTGCCCGGATATGCTGGCCGAACTGGAACCGGAAATCCAGGGTGCCACAAAACACATGTACGAACGTCTGATCGGCAAAAACCCGAAACAGAAACGGGCTGTCGCGAAAAAACAGAAGGAGCAGAAACCTGGATATTGAGCGAACGTGGCCTGCGTAGGTGGGCACACGTATCCAAGCGGATGTAAGAATTCGAGTCAATCTCCAGGCAATGTTTCACATCCTGTGTAAATTAGAATGGGGTCGGAGCGCGCGAGATGTATTTGGTAGGGTGGGCTGTGCCAACCACATCAGGCATAGCTCGACCTACATTTTTCGTTATAGCCCACCGCATATTTAATGAGCTAAAACGGCTCGATGTGGAACCGATCGAGAAAACGATTATCATACCGCCTATGAAGAAATTGACCTTGCTGATGTTGCTGTGTCTTTCGCCCTGCGCATTGGGCGATGGGTTGCCGGATTTGGGCGATGTCTCGCAAGCCGTGCTTACCCCGTTGCAGGAGCGCCAGATCGGCCAGCAGAGCATGTTGCAGATCCGCGCCAGCAAGCAGTTTTTGGACGATGCCGAGATCAATGATTATCTCAACCGACTCGGCTACCGGTTGACTGGAAACAGCACGGAACCGGGTTCGGGGTTCGAGTTTTTTTCGCTTAACGATTACAGCGTTAACGCCTTTGCCATGCCGGGCGGTTTTATCGGTGTGAACAGCGGATTGTTGCTGACCGTGCAGAGCGAATCGGAATTGGCTGCCGTGCTCAGCCATGAAATTGCACATGTCACACAACACCACCTGGCACGCATGGTGGCGGGACAACAAGGCGATGGCATGGCTTCGATTGCAGCTATCGCTGTCGCCATACTCGCCGCGCGCAGCAACCCGCAGGCTTCGCAAGCGATCCTCACCGGCGTTCAGGCGCATTCTGTTCAGAAACAACTTAATTTCACGCGCACTCATGAACAGGAAGCGGATCGCATCGGGCTGGAGATTCTGCAAAAATCCAATTTTAATGCTCATGCCATGCCGGAGTTTTTGGATCGTTTGCAGAAAGCCACGCGCCTGTTGGATGGAAATGTGCCGGGTTATTTGCGCACCCACCCGGTTACCAGCGAACGCGTTGCCGATATCGAAAACCGCGTGCAGAAACAGCCTTATAGTTTGATCGAGGATAGCCTGGATTTTCAACTGGTGCGCACCAAGCTCATCGCCGCACAAAAAAATACGTCGGATGCCATCGCTTATTTCAGCGATGCGTTGGGCGCGCAAAAACACGGTAACCCGGTCGCGCAACGTTATGGGCTGGTGAGCGCATTATTGCGCAACAACGAAGTAAGGCGCGCCGCGCAAGAGCTGGAAGTATTGCGCAAACAGGCAAAAAGCAATCCGATGATAGAGACCCTCGCCGGGCAAGTGAAACGCGCCGCAAAAAATGACACCGATGCCCTGGCATTTTATAGTGCCACCGTACAAAATTTCCCGCAGCACCGAGCTCTGATTTACGACTACACCGACCTGCTGCTGCAAACCAACCAGGCGGAAACGGCCATCAAGTTGCTCACCGAACAACTTGTCCGCCATCCCAGCGATGTCACGCTGTACAACCTGCAGGCGCACGGCTATGCCATTCAAGGCAAACGCCTCGAACAACATCAGGCGCAAGCCTACGCCTATGCGTGGCAGGGGAATTTATTGGCCGCCATAGAGCAGCTTGAGATGGCGAAGCAGGCGGGCGGAAGTTTTTATCATCTCTCCATAATAGAGAATGATCTGCGGGAGTTGAGGGAAATTGCAGACGTGCGCGGAAAGAGGTAGCACGCGCCGGTAAATGAGAATTTAGAACACGATTTTAACGCCGCAATGCGCCCTTCAGCGCTTTGTGACGCAGTGGATGGTTGCTGAGTTTTGTGGTTAAGCATGGAAGTTTTCAAATTATGAATGGAGTAATTTTTGGATTTTATCAGTGTATTTATAGACATCATTTTGCACCTGGACGCGCATTTGTTGGCGCTTACCCAACAGTACGGTATATGGATTTATGCCATTTTATTCTTGATTATTTATTGCGAAACCGGGCTGGTTATCGCGCCTTTTTTGCCCGGCGATTCTTTGCTGTTTGTTGCGGGTGCTCTGTGCGGGATGGGTGCGTTGCAACTCGAGTTGCTTGTTCCGCTGTTGATGCTGGCGGCATTCAGCGGCGACAACACCAACTACTGGATCGGACGGTTGCTCGGGCTGCGCTTGCTGAAACGCACGAATAAGCTCATCAAGCGCGAGCATCTCGACAAAACTCATGCTTTTTACGAAAAACACGGTGGCAAGACCATAATTTTTGCGCGGTTTTTACCGATTATCCGCACCTTTGCCCCCTTTGTTGCAGGGATCGGGCTGATGCGCTACCGCCTTTTTGTGTTATTTAGCGCGCTGGGCAGCGTGTTGTGGATCGGCAGCCTGACCGTTGCGGGCTATTTTTTCGGCAATATTCCGGCGGTGAAAAACAATCTCACTGCGATCATTGTCGGCATCATCGTGCTTTCTTTTCTGCCCGCGTTGCGCGAGCTGGTCAGACACCGAAAATGAAGATTCCAAAAAATCCATCAGGCCGTCATTGGCGGGACAGCCGGTAGTTTTTACAATGGACTATTTGAGATAAAATTAACAACTTGAAACAATTTACATTGAACGGATAGATTAACACTTGGTCATAATTCGGCCACGTGAATTGCGGGGATTTTTTAGGAGCAAAAAATGAAGAAAAGCTTATCGGTTTTGGGTGCGGTTCTTTTGTGTGGTAACGGTTATGCGGCAGATTTCACCGAGACTGCGCGGGTGATTTCCAGCACGCCGATATATGAGCGCGTAAGCGAACCACGCCGCGAATGCTCGACGGAAACCGTACAGGTCGCGCCTCAGGATCGTTCCATGGGTGGAGCGGTAGTCGGCGGAGTCGCGGGAGGTCTGTTGGGTAGCCAGGTCGGTGGCGGAAGAGGCAGTACGGCTGCGACCGGTGCCGGTGCCGTGGCCGGTGCCGTAGTCGGTGACCGTGTATCTAACCCGGACAGCAACCGTTCCATGACCGGCGGATTGGTGGGTGGCTTAGCCGGTGCTTTGCTGGGCAGCCAGATCGGCGGCGGAACTGGCAACAAGGCCGCGACTGCGGCGGGTGGCATTGCCGGTGTGATGATCGGCGACCGCGTCGCCAACCCGGATCAACCCCGTACCGAACAGGTTGAGCGTTGCCGTCAGGTTGAAAACAGTCGCGAAGTCATCAAGGGCTACAACGTGACCTATCGCTACAATGATCGGGACATCACCACAACTTTGCCATACCAGCCCGGTTCAACTATCCGTCTGGGTGTGAGCGTCATCGAAGATCAACAAAGCCAGCGCTATGAAGAGCCACAAAAACGCAGCTATAAAGATTCGCAAAAACGCAGTTATGAAGACCGCAGGGATAGACCTAATTATCAGTGATTCCTGCCAACAAAAAACCCGGCTTGTGCCGGGTTTTTTTATGGGTGTTTGGGCGGTGAACTTCCCGCACCGCAAGGTTTTTTGCTACTATTCAAACATGGATTCAACCATTGTTGACGACAGCCAAGAGGGATGCATGGAAAAACGTAAGGCTCGTATATTGATTGCGGATGATGAGCCGCATATTCGTAACTTGATAGGCTTGATTGTTACTTCACTGGGAGCGGAAGTCGTTGCCGAAGCGGCAGACGGTGAGCAGGCATTAAAGATGTATAAGCAGTTTTCGCCGGATATGGTGCTGCTTGACATCAATATGCCAAGGATGGACGGGGTTGCAGTCCTGAAGCAAATCATGGCGATTAACAATAAAACTTTGGTCGTAATGCTAACATCGTTAAGCGCACTTGAAGTCGTGAAGGAATGCATCGATAACGGAGCATGGAACTACATCCTGAAGAATACGACCGCCGAGGAACTACACAAGGCAATCGGTGCAACATGGGGTGAATATATGGCGGAAATCAGGGCATTCAGGGCTGTTGGACAATCATGAGCTGCAATCACACCAATCCGGCCGGTTACGTTTTTTGCGGGACATGCGGGCACGCATTGGAGCATAACCGTTGCCGTTGTGGCTTCGTCTCAAAGGCGGGCGATATTTTCTGTGGTCGCTGCGGAACAAATCTGGCCGAGGTTGCCGCAGGGGATGGACGAAGTATTGCCGATGCCGATCACCGCTTTGATCTTGAGCGCCTGGTGCAACATGCGGCGCAAGAGAAACAATTTCTGGACTCGACCCACAAAGCGCACGTCACGCAGGACGATATTCGCAAGCTGCTAACCAAACGCAAAAAGAGATTCTGATGATAGAGCTGACAGAACAGTTAATAGCGAGCTTTCAGGGAAAGGCGCACATGCCGCCTGTGGCATTGGCTGGCATGATCAGGGCGAGCAAGAGTGATGCGGTTGATTTTGCGCAGTTCGTAATCCAGGATGGCTATCTGGATCGTGATACGGCCGGGGAATTATTGGCGAGCCAGATGAATCGCACTTATGTCAATCTGAGCAAAACTCTGTTTCAGGATGAAATGGTTTCCCTGTTGACCGGGGAAATTGCGCAACGCTACCAGGCTATCCCGATATATCAGTTGGGCGAGGTGGTGACAGTGGGGATGGTTGCACCCAATGATCTGCAGACTGTTGCAACGCTGGAAAATTTATTGATGAAGCCGGTAAGCCCGGTGTTCTGCTTTAAAGATGAGCTTGATTCGGCAATCAAAGTTAATTATCAATCCGCCCAGAATGTGGATGTGCTGGCGACGAGTTTCAATCTGAAGGTATTTCAGGCCGGAGAAATGAGCGATGCGGCACTGGTAAAGCTGCTCGAATCCAAACCGCTTGTTGAACTCGCCGATTCGATCATTCTGTTGGCGCTCAAGGAACGCGCTTCGGATATTCACATTGAACCGAAAAAGAACGAGATAGTTGTGCGCTACCGGATAGACGGGGAGCTGGTGGACAGGCTGTTCCTGCCTGCCGAAATGGCACTGCCGCTTGTTTCACGTTATAAAATATCGGCGGGGATGGATATCACCGAGCGGCGCAAACCGCAGGATGGCCGACTCAGTTTTGCGCTGCCTGTGAAAGCATTGGATCTGCGGGTTTCCTGTCTGCCCGTCATGCATGGCGAAAAAGTGGTGATGCGTATTCTGGGCTCGTTATATACCAGCGCGCTCTTGAATCTGGATAAACTGGATTTTTCTCCAGAAGTGTTGCGCCCGCTCAAAACAACCTTGAAATACCAGCAGGGTATCCTGTTTGTGACCGGCCCGACCGGCTCAGGCAAAAGCACTACCCTGTATGCGGCACTGAACTACATCAACACACGCGACATTAACATTGTCACCATCGAAGACCCGGTCGAGTACGATGTGCAGTCCTTGAATCAGGTGATGGTCAACGACAAGGTTGGGCGGAGCTTCAAGGAAGTATTGCGTTCAGTGTTGCGCCAGGATCCGGATGCCATATTGGTGGGCGAAATCCGCGACACCGAAACCGCGCGCATCGCCGCGCAGGCAGCCTTGACCGGCCATCTGGTGCTGACCACGCTGCACACCAACGATGCGATTCAGGCCACTACACGGTTACTGGAAATGGGTGTGGAGCGTTTTATCGTGGCACCGTCCATCATCGGCGTGCTGGGGCAGCGCCTGGTGAGAAGGCTGTGCGAATACTGCAAGACCGAACATCACCCGGAACCGGATGAATTGCGGCAATATTTCTATTGGCGCGAAGGCGCTGAGTTACCGGTTTTTTACAAGGGAGCAGGTTGCGAACATTGTGGCAGGACGGGTTATACCGGGCGGGTGGGTATCCACGAATTTCTGAAAGTCACGCCGCAGATACGCGATGCGATTCTGCGTGAGCGAGACTATGACGAGATCATGTCTATTGCTGTGCGGCAAGGGTTTCATAATCTGCGCTATGACGGTTTCAAAAAAGCGTTGCGTGGAATAACTTCGCTGGAAGAGGTTGTATGCGCGACTGCTTCGCTGGAAGACGATTGAAGGTTTCTGATTAGCCAAGAAATTTAGGAAGAAATTTGTAGGTCGGGCTGTGCCAGACAGCTATATCTGGCGGGTAGAACCCGCCCTACGTTTTTGCACTAAATGGCATTTTTAATAATGCAATCGAACACTCGCTGGTTCACTCGAACGCGCCAGCAGATAATCGGGGGGCACTTTGGATAGTTGGCAACGCTTGTTCACCCGCCGTAACCGGGTCGCCTGGGTGGTTCTGCTAGTTTGCTTTTCGCTGACACTGATCGCCTGGTATGGCTTGAGTACACAGGCTATCAAAAACGCCGGGCAGCAATTTGAACTGCATGTTAATGACGTGATCGATTCCATCGAAGAACGGCTGCGCCAACACGAGCAGATTCTGCTTGGTGGTGCGGGCTTGCTGGATGCCAGCAACTCTGTGACTCGTGCGGAATGGCGAGCCTATATCGAGCGTTTGAACCTCAAGAATAACTATCCGGGAATTCAAGGGGTCGGCTTCAGCCGGGTTATCAAGCCTGCCGAATTACAAGCACATATCGCAACAATACGCGCCGAAGGATTTTCGGACTATACGGTTCGTCCGCCCGGCAAACGCCCACTCTATACTTCCATTATTTATCTGGAACCTTTTTTAGGACGCAATCTGGCGGCTTTCGGCTATGACATGATGTCGGAGGCCACCCGTGCCAGCGCTATGCGCATGGCGGCAGAGAGCGGCAGAACTTCCATCTCCGGCAAGGTGAAGCTGGTGCAGGAAACGCACGGCAAGGAGCAGGCAGGCTTTCTCATGTACGTGCCGGTCTTTCGCAGGCATCTTTCGCAGGCTACATTGGAAGAGCGCTGGAATGCCTTGAAGGGCTTTGTTTACAGCCCCTATCGTGTTGATGATCTGATGGCGGGTATTCTGGGCAGCCGTGCTCTCAAACTGGATTTTGCAATTTTTGATGGCGAAGAAGAAACGGATGGGTCGCGCATTTTCACATCGGCGCATGAGCAGGTTGACGGGAAACGCGCTACCCCGCCAGAAATGACAACATTGCGCACTATCCACGCATACGGGCATACATGGACCGTGCGCCTGCACAGCCGCCCAGAATTCGATGCAGGCTTCCATTCGCCGTTGAACGCAGTCATCCTGGCACTGGGTGCAGGCATCAGCATATTGTTGTTTGTCATAGTGTCATTTTTGGCTTCCCGGCGCGAGCGCGCGGAAGAGATGGCCATCGGAATGACACAGCGGATTCGGAAGAATGAGAAACATCTCACCGAGATTAATAGTCGCTTCGAACTGGCGACTGACTCGGCGGGCATCGGCGTATGGGATTTTGACATTATCACCGGCAATCTGGTCTGGGATAGCTGGATGTACAGGCTCTATCAGGTGGAGAAGGATGAATTCGAGGGAGCCTACAGCGCATGGAAATCCCGGCTGCACCCGGAAGATATCGAACGATCCGAGGCCGAGTTGTGGGCGGCTATCGAAAGCGACAAAAACTTCGATACCACCTTCCGCATTGTCTGGAAGAATGGAGAGGTGCGCCATATCAAGGCCCATGCATGCGTTGAGCGTGATCAAGAAAATAGGCTGGTGCACATGATTGGCATCAACTACGACATCACTGCACGCAAGCAGGTCGACGATGCTCTGAAGGAAGCCGCGCAGTACACCAAAACTATCTTGGATAACGTGCTCGACGGCATCATTACCATAGACGAGCTTGGTAGTGTCAGCTCGTTCAATCATGGTGCCGAGATTATCTTCGGGTTTTTTGCGGAGGAGGTGATCGGACGCAATATCAAAATGTTGATGCCTGAGCCATACCATAGCCAGCACGACGGCTACCTTCACAATTATGTGACAACCGGGCTCAAAAAGATTATCGGCATCGGACGCGAGGTGGTCGGTCAGCGCAAGAATGGTGAGACTTTTCCGATGGATTTGGCAGTTTCGGAGATCACTCACGCGGAAAAACGCATGTTCATTGGCCTAATACGTGACATCACCGAACGCAAGCTCGCCGAGGATGAATTGCGCAAACTCTCCCGCGCTATCGAGCAAAGCCCGGTTTCGGTGTTAATAACTGATGCTGTGGGCAACATCGAATATGTTAATGCCAAGTTCTCCGAGGTGACCGGCTATTCGGCGCAGGAGGTAATGGGGCGGAACCCACGCATTGTGCAATCTGGGTTGACTCCAATCGATGTGTATCGATCAATGTGGGAAACCATTCTGGGCGGCAAATACTGGCGCGGTAAACTGCAAAATCGCAAGAAGAGCGGTGAATTATTCTGGGAAGAAATACATATCTCCGCGATTCGCGACAGTGAAAGCAAGGCCACTAATTTTGTCGCCGTCACGGAGGATATCACCGAGCGCATAAAAGTTGAGCGCATGAAAAGCGAATTTGTTTCCATTGTTAGCCATGAGCTGCGCACACCGCTAACCTCAATTCGTGGTTCGCTCGGCCTGCTTGCGGGGGGCGTGGGAGGCGAGTTGCCAGCGCAGGCCCAGGCGCTTGTTGAAATTGCGCACAAAAATAGTGAGCGGCTGATTTTGCTGGTCAACGATATTCTTGATATGGAGAAAATTGAGTCCGGCAAAATGGACTTTCAGCTAAGCCCGATCAAGTTAATGCCATTATTAAAACAGGCAGTGGATGGCAATCGCGCCTACGCCGAGCAGTACCGGGTCAGTTATGAGCTGGAAAGTGAAGTACCTGAAGCTATGGTGAATGTGGACGCGAATCGTTTGATACAGGTGTTGGCCAACCTGCTCTCCAATGCCGCCAAATTTTCCCACGTTGGCGGCAAGGTGACAGTTGCAGCCACGAGCGACGGTGAACGCATTCGCGTGGCGGTGAATGACCACGGCAGTGGCATTTCAGATGAGTTTCGCGACCGTATTTTCCAAAAATTCGCCCAGGCAGATTCATCTGATACGCGCAAGAAGGGTGGCACCGGGCTGGGGCTTTCCATCACCAAAGCGATGGTCGAACAGATGGGCGGCAGCATCGGTTTCTATTCCAACCCCAATGTGCTGACCACTTTTTTCTTCGAGTTTCCGATTTGGCAAGCATAAATTAACTTTGAAAAAATCACCGTGGGAGCGGTCTCCTGGCCGCGAT